>NZ_NOLI01000250.1:0-5401 GCF_002245975.1 Nostoc sp. 'Peltigera membranacea cyanobiont' 213
GGATTGGGGATTGGGGAAACTACCCATTACCCAGTACCTAGTAAGCAGTCCCTAATCCTTAACTAAAACACCATTGAGGAAGATATCAGCGAGTCCTTCGGCCATTTCCTGCATTTGTTGAGGGGAAGCGTCAGGTTCGATGATGGTGTTGTTAGAAAAACCTGCGATCGCAAACATTCCTAAGAAAACTTTCGCAACTAGCTTTGCGTCCGTTTGGCGATAGATGCCTTTATCCATCGCTGTTTGAAAGAATGCTTCGCCGACATCAGTCATTTTGGTAATCACTTCTAATTGAATGCGATCGCGTAAATCGGGGTGAAACTGCACCTCCATAAAACAAACGCGCATCAAATCGGCATTTTTTTGAAAGTTCCACATCCGGCGACGCATCACTTGAGCTACGGCTTTATAACTGCCCATTTCACTTAATTCTGTCAGCAAATCTGTCAGAATTTCTACCCAGCCACTTGTGGCTACTTCTACTAAAATTGCTTTTTTATTGGGAAAATGACGAAATAATGTGCCTTCAGCTACACCTGCCGCCTGCGCTAAATCACGGGTGGTAGTACCATCAAATCCTTGAGAGGCAAACAACCGTTGTGCAGCCTGTAAAATCCGGGTGCGCGTCTGAGCCTCTGAGGGTGGGGAAGAATTAAAAACTCGCATAAAAGTTATGGTGATATTTGCGGAACACGATTTGTAGCATTATTGTCTAACGTCAAGTAAAAAAGCTCAACAAGCTTAATACAACATTAAGGTCTTTTTGCTCAGTATCCTGTTTCTCAGGTAGTGTAACTTTATCCTAATTTTTGCTTATGAACCAGATCGGTCGGTCAATTTTGGATTTATTACGGCGGTTGTTTGTCACTTTGTTGGCTTTGCTCGTCTTCTGGTGGGGATTACTACCAGAAATTGCTCTAGCTCAAACTCAAACAGCACCTCCTCAAGAAACCAAAACTCAAACTCCACCAGTTCAAAGTTCGATCCAACCTTATCTGGATCGAGTCATTAAACAGTTAACGGAGTTTCGTCTTGACAATGGTCTAAAATTCCTTGTCTTGGAACGACATCAAGCGCCTGTAGTTTCTTTTCTTACCTACGCAAATGTCGGTGGTGTGGATGAGCAAGATGGTAAAACTGGTGTAGCTCACTTTCTGGAACATTTGGCATTCAAAGGTACAACGCGCATTGGCACACAAGACTACAAAGCAGAAAAACCACTGCTAGAGAAATTGCAGCAGTTAGATACTCAAATTAAAGCAGCGAAAGCCGAAGGCAAAAAAGATGAAGCTGCGCGATTAGAAACTGAGTTCAAGGAAGTAGAATCACAAGCAGGTAAGCTTGTCAAGCAAAACGAATTGGGACAAATTGTCGAACAAGCGGGAGGTGTAGGTTTAAATGCCAATACTTCAACCGAAGCTACTCGTTATTTTTATAGCTTTCCTGCCAACAAGCTGGAACTTTGGATGTCGTTGGAGTCGGAACGATTTCTCGATCCGGTAATTCGTCGTGAGTTTTATAAAGAGAAAGATGTAATTTTAGAAGAACGACGGCTGCGGGTGGAGAATTCTCCCATTGGACAAATGGTGGAAAAGTTTATCGATACTGCTTATAAAGTCCATCCTTACAAGCGTCCGGTAATTGGTTATGACCAAGATATCCGCAATCTGACACCAGATGATGTCCAAAATTTCTTTGATACTCACTATGTACCAAGTAATTTAGCGATCGCAATTGTCGGAGATGTTAACCCGACTCAGGTGAAAAAACTCGCGCAAACTTATTTTGGCCGCTATAAAGCAAAAACGAAAGCTGTTGAACAAATCCCAGTGGAACCGCCACAAAAACAAACACGGGAAGTTACTGTACAACTACCTTCTCAACCTTGGTATTTAGAAGGTTATCATCGTCCGGCAATTACTCATCCAGATAATGCAGTCTATGAAATCATTGGCAGTTTATTAAGTGATGGGCGCACGTCGCGGCTATATAAGTCTTTGGTAGAAAAGCAGCGTTTGGCGTTAAATGCTCAAGGTTACAGTGGATTTCCTGGAGATAAATATCCAAACTTGATCTTTTTCTATGCTCTCACGGCTCCTGGTCATACAGTTGATGAAGTGGCGGTGGCTTTGCGTCAAGAGATTGACAAATTAAAAACTGAACCTGTAGCGGCGGTTGATTTGGAACGGGTGAAAACCCAAGCAAGGGCGGGTTTGTTGCGTACCCTCGATTCCAATATGGGGATGGCTCAACAATTATTGGAATATGAGGTGAAAACTGGCTCTTGGCGGAATTTGTTTAAGCAGTTGGATGACATTTCGGCGGTAACGACGGCTGATATTGCGCGAGTGGCGAAGGAGACTTTTACGCCGGGGAATCGCACGATTGGAAAGTTGTTGTCGAAGGAAGGATAAGAGAAACGAACCGCGAAGGGCGCAAAGGGCGCTAAGGAAGAGAGATATGCAGAGGTACAAGGTGAAGAGTAAAAGGCGGATGGTGTTGAAAATCAAAAATGGGAAGGGGTTAATTTATGCTTTGGTTGCTGTTTTTGCGTGTTTGCTTTTAAGTTGTAATTTTTCTCTGGCGGCTACGGCTGAGGCAAAGCATTATACTGAGTTGCAGCTACCAGCGCTACCTGAGATTAAGATACCGAAATATGAGCGGTTTGTTCTCCAAAATGGCTTGGTTGTCTATTTGATGGAGGATCATGAATTGCCGTTGGTGAATGGGACGGCGTTTGTGCGAACAGGGAATCGCTTGGAACCAATGGAGAAGGTTGGTTTAGCTGGTTTTACAGGTGGCGTGATGCGAACTGGGGGAACTAAGCAGCATTCGGCTGATGAACTCAATGAGATGTTGGAACAACGAGCGGCATCTGTTGAAGCTAGTATTGGTGAAGGTTCTGGTGGTGCTAGCTTTGATGCATTGAGTGAAGATTTAGAAACAGTGTTTGGGCTATTTGCCGAGGTGCTGCGATCGCCAGTATTCGCTCAAGAAAAGCTAGACTTGGCTAAGACACAAGCCAAAGGTGGCATTGCCCGTCGTAATGACAATCCAGATGGCATTGCTAGTCGAGAATTTAAGAAATTGATCTATGGGAAAGATAGTCCTTATGCTCGCACCATAGAGTATGCAACGGTGGATAAGGTTGAGCGTGAGGATTTGGTCAACTTTTATCAGCAATATTTCCACCCCAATAATATAATTTTGGGGATTGTGGGAGATTTTGACTCTAAGAAAATGCGATCGCTGATTCAAGCTAAGTTTGGCGATTGGAACCGCAACCCAGGTATTGCAAAACCGAAATTACCATCGGTTTCGCCAGCTAATACAGGTGGGGTGTTTTTTGTCAATCAGCCACAACTAACCCAAAGTAGCGTGCTTATCGGCCATTTAGGCGGACGGTTTGACAGTCCCGATTATGCCGCGCTGGATGTATTGAATGGAGTGTTAAATGGATTTGGTGGACGCTTATTTAATGAAGTGCGATCGCGCCAAGGTTTAGCTTACTCTGTATATGGCCAGTGGAGTCCCCGCTACGATTATCCTGGGATGTTTATCGCTGGTGGACAAACGCGATCGGATGCTACTGTGCAGTTTGTCAAAGCCTTACAAACTGAAATCAAGCGTACCCAAACTCAAAGAGTGACAGCAAAAGAACTGGCTTTTGCGAAAGAATCTACACTCAACTCCTTTGTATTCAACTTTCAAGATCCCAGCCAAACCTTATCAAGGTTGATGCGATACGAATATTACGGCTATCCGGCTGATTTTCTCTTTCGCTATCAAAAAGCCGTCGCCGCCACCACAGCTGCTGATGTGCAACGGGTAGCACGAGAATATCTCAAGCCAGAAAAGATTGTAACTCTAGTAGTCGGGAATCAAGCCGCCATTCAACCGCCATTGACGCAGCTAGCAGCAAAGGTGACACCAATAGATGTAACGATTCCTGGTTCGCCACCACAGGCGAAGAATTAATTATAAATTGCGATCGCAACCAATTTGTAGAGACGCGATTTATCGCGTCTGATTTATCGCATCTCTAGTCAAATCAAATAATTTGCTTCTTTATCGGGAAATGACTGAGGACAAATTGTAGTAACCAGTAGAAACTAAATCAGGAACCAAAACCTCTGGAATCCCCAGAGGTTTTTTCTTTAAGCAGTGATATAGCAGCAAAAATTGTCGCATCGCATTAATCAACTAGAGTAAGCTAAATTTAGGTATAAGCTACTGGGAGTGGAGATGATGTTGTTGGAATTAAAGCGCATCCATGTTCCACCAGGACAAAGAGTGTTATTGCGAGATGTAACCTGGCAGGAATTAGAAACAATTCTAGAGGATTTAGGGGAACATCGTGCAGCACGGATTGCTTATGACAGGGGAATATTGGAGATTATGGCACCACTGCCAGAACATGAAGACGACAAAGAAATTATTAGCGATTTAGTCAAAGCGCTTTTGGAAGAATTAGATATTGAGTTTAGATGTCTTGGTTCTACGACTTTCAAAAATCAAGCAATGGCTCAAGGTATAGAACCCGATCAGTGTTTCTATATCAAAAATGAATCTAAGATTCGCGGCAAGAAGCGACTAGATTTAACAGTAGATCCTCCTCCAGATTTAGTTCTAGAAGTTGATATTACTTCTCGCACTCATCCTAATATTTATGAAGCTTTAAAAGTACCTGAACTTTGGCGTTTTAATAAAGGAAAGCTCCAAATTAATGTTCTGCAAGATGAGCATTATATAGAGTCTCAGCAAAGCCTAAATTTTCCTAGATTTAACCTACTTGAGGCGATTCCCCAATATCTCAAGCAAAGTACAACAGCAGGCAGAAATTCAACGCTCAAAGCTTTTCGTCTTTGGATACAAACGCAGATAAAATAATTCGTAATTCGTAATTCGTAATTCGTAATTAATTTTGGGTACTGAACCGTCTAATTTCAGTCCTGTTTTGGTAGGGAACCAGGATGAACAGCGGCCAAAGCCGCTTATCCTGTATCCCGTACATAGTCTCAGGTTATGAAATCCAGACTACTTAGTAATGATTGAGGTTAATACCAGCTTCTTTTGCCATTGCGTCTAACCCTTTAATTTCTAGGGTTTTAATTGCTTTAGTAGAAAGCTTTAATTTTACCCAGCGATTTCCGCCTGCCCACCAAATACGCTTGTTTTGCAGATTGGCGTGCTGAAGGCGTTTTGTACGGCGGTGGGAGTGGGAAACAGCAAAGGCGTTATTTGCCTTCTTACCAGTTAGTTCACAGCGACGAGACATAGCAACTATCTCCAGATTGTTATTTTAATACAGCCTTTCCATTCTATGTCTTAGACAACAGAAGTGGAGAGAGGAGATGGGGATGAGGGGGATGAGGGGGAATTATTTAACAAGTTTCTTAGC
>NZ_NOLI01000251.1:0-5374 GCF_002245975.1 Nostoc sp. 'Peltigera membranacea cyanobiont' 213
TATACACCACTATTTCAGGTGATGTTTGTTCTTAATAATGCGCCCAAACCTGAAATAGAGTTGACTGGGTTAACTGTCAGTTCATTGCCAATAGAAAGTGCGATCGCCAAGTTTGATCTTACCTTGGGAATGGAAAACACTAACAATGGACTCGTCGGGTGGTGGGAGTACAACACTGACTTGTTTTCTCGCAGCACCATTGAGCGCATGACTGGTCATTTTGTGACTCTACTTGAGGCAATTGTGGCAAATCCCCAAGAAAGGATTTCTCAATTACCAATGCTCACAGCATCTGAGCAACAGGAATTATTAGTTGAGTGGAATGATACAAGCGTAGATTATCCAATAGATAAATGTATCCATCAGTTATTTGAAGAGCAAGTAGAGCGTACACCCGATGCTGTGGCAGTAGTATTTGAGAATCAACAATTGACATACCACGAGTTGAATTGTCGTGCTAACCAGTTGGCGCATTATTTGCGGTCTTTGGGAGTGTCCGCCGACGTGCTGGTGGGGATATGTGTGGAGCGTTCTTTAGAAATGGTGGTGGGATTACTTGGGATTCTCAAAGCGGGTGGGGCTTACGTACCACTTGACCCTGAGTATCCTCAAGACCGTTTAAGCTTTATGCTTGCAGACGCTCAAGTTTCTGTGCTACTTACTCAACAGCATCTAGTTGAGAAATTACCTCGACATCAAGCGCGTGTAGTCCACTTAGATAAAGACTGGTTTGCGATCGCTAAGTTTAGCCAGGACAATCCAATTGCCCAGGTGCAAACTAGTAACATAGCTTATGTGATTTATACTTCTGGCTCTACTGGTCAACCGAAGGGGGTAATGCTATCTCACAGTAACCTTTGCAACCACATGTTCTGGATGCAAGCAACATTCCCCCTGACTGAAAAAGACAAAGTACTGCAAAAAACTCCCTTTGGCTTTGATGCCTCAGTTTGGGAATTTTACGCTCCATTGTTAGCAGGTGGACAGTTGTTAATAGCTGAACCAGGAGGTCATACTGACAGTGCTTATCTCTTAAGGTTAATTGNTCGAGCAGCAGGTAACTACTATTCAACTTGTTCCATCTTTACTGCAAATGCTTTTAGAACAGGGAGGAATCGAAACTTGTCACTCCCTCAAACACGTGTTTTGTGGCGGTGAAGTCTTACCCCTTACTCTGCAAGAAGGCTTGTTAAGTAAACTAGATGTAAATTTACACAATCTCTACGGCCCAACAGAGGCTTGTATTGATGCAACTTTCTGGAATTGTCAGCGTGAGATTTATCCACAACTTGTCCCCATTGGTCGTCCAATTGACAACACACAAATCTACATACTCGACCAAAACTTACAACCAGTACCTGTAGGTGTATCAGGAGAACTGCACATTGGTGGTGCAGGATTAGCAAAAGGATACCTCAACCGCCCAGAATTAACACAAGAAAAATTTATCCCCAACCCGTTTGAGGAGGCAGGAAGGAGTAGATTATATAAAACAGGTGACTTAGCACGTTATCTACCAGATGGTAATATCGAATACCTGGGTCGCATCGACAACCAAGTAAAAATCCGTGGATTCCGCATCGAATTGGGAGAAATTGAAGCAGCACTAAGTCAACATAAAGATGTTAAAACATCTGTGGTCATCATCCGCGAAGACATTCCCGGGAATAAACGCCTAGTCGCTTATGTAGTACCCCAGCCACACATAACACCCACAGTAAGCATTCTGCGTAGTTTCCTTAAAGAAAAACTACCAGACTACATGGTACCAAGTGCGATCGTCACCTTAGAATCCCTACCGCTTACACCCAATGGCAAAATAGACCGTCGCGCCCTACCAGCACCAGAAGCACGCACAGGAATAGAAAGCAGCCTAGTAGCACCACGCAACCTCATTGAAGAAAAATTAGTCCAAATTTGGGTGCAAGTATTAAGAGTAGAGCAAATAGGCATACACGATAACTTTTTTGAACTAGGAGGAGATTCCATCCTCAGCATTCAAATCATCAGCAGAGCAAAAGTTGCCGGAATAGAACTGACAGTAAAACAACTATTTGCCAATCAAACCATCGCCCAATTAGCTACAGTTGCAGGCACAACAAAAGCACGCTCAATTGAACAAGGGTTAGTCACAGGGACATTACCCCTAACACCAATTCAACACTGGTTTTTCGAGCAGAAATTACCAGAGAAACACCACTTCAATCAAGCATTTCTCCTCACAGTACCATCAGACCTCAACTTGGAAATATTAGAGCAAGTATGGCAGCAACTATTAAAACATCACGATGCTCTCAGGCTAAGATTTACCCAAATAGACACAATATGGCAGCAGATTCATGCCACGCCAACCGATAACATTACTATCCCCCGTTTTGACCTATCGACAGTTTCAGAAACCCAGATAGAAAGTGTCATTGAAATCACAGCTAATGAATTACAGGCGAGTTTAAATCTGTCAGAAAATATCGTACAAGTAGCATTTTTCTGGCTGGGTATTGACAAAAAAGCGCGATTACTAATAATAATTCACCACCTTGTAGTAGACGGTGTTTCTTGGCGGATATTGTTAGAAGATTTGCAGACAGCTTACCATCAACTAAGTCAAAGCAAAACTATTCAACTACCTACCAAAACTACGTCCTTCAAAGATTGGTCACAACAACTGACAGAATATGCTGTGGCAGAAGTCTTAAAATCAGAACTAGATTATTGGTTGAGTGCATCTTATGATACAGTTGATTCCCTCCCAGTAGACTATGCACAAGGAGTAAACACTACTGCATCAGCTAGGACAGTATCAGTATCATTAGACGAAGCCGAAACCCTTTCCCTCCTGCAAGATGTACCGAAAGCTTACAAAACACAAATTAACGATGTCTTGTTGACTGCCTTAATGCTGGTGTTGAGCAGATGGACTAACTCTAATTCAGTGTTATTCAACTTAGAAGGTCATGGGCGGGAAGAGATGGTAGATGGTGTAGACTTATCACGCACTGTTGGTTGGTTTACAACGATTTTCCCAGTGGTTGTGGAACTGAGAATCATAGATGATTTAGGTACTGCGTTAAAATCTGTCAAGGAACAATTACGTGCAATTCCTAATAAAGGCATTGGCTATGGCTTATTGCGTTATCTGAATGTTGATCCAGAAATAAGCGCTCAACTAGAGAAAATTCCCCAAGCAGAAATTAGCTTCAATTATTTGGGACAATTTGCTCAAGTTGTGAATACATTTTCTCTAATGCAAATAGCTAATGAGCCTAGCGGAAACAGCCAGAGTTTACAAGGTCAGCGTCATTGTTTGATAGATATTAATGCCATCATTACCAACGAACAACTGCAAATAGATTGGACATACAGCAGCAATATCCATCAGCACGAAACGATTGAGAATATTGCCCAAGAATTTGTCGAAACGTTGCAGAAGCTCATTGCTCATTGTTTATCACTGGAAAATGCAGGTTATACGCCTACAGATTTCCCGTTAATTCAACTTAACCAACTAGAACTAGATCAGATATTTCAAAATTTATGAAATTAGAACTTAGCAAAACTAACCGACAAAATATTGAAGATATTTATCCCTTATCTCCCATGCAAGAGGGGATGCTGTTTGAAAGTTTGTATGCTCCAGATTCAGGCGTATATTTTGAGCAGATAACTTGCATTTTGATGGGGAACCTGGATGTAAAAACCTTTGAGCAAGCTTGGCAGCAAGTGGTATCTCGGCATCCGGTCTTTCGCACAGCTTTCCAGTGGGAGTCTTTGAGGCAGCCAGTTCAGGTTGTGTATCGACAGGTTGAGGTTACGGTTGATACATACGACTGGCGGGAGTTATCTGCACAAGAGCAGCAACAGCAATTAGAGACTTTTCTGGATTCTGAGCGAAAACAGGGTTTCCAGCTATCGCTTGCGCCATTGATGCGCCTACATCTAATCCAGTTGGATAGTAATACTTATCAGTTTGTTTGGTGTCATCATCATTTATTACTTGATGGCTGGTCATCACCTTTGGTTTTCAAAGACCTGTTGGAGTTTTATCAAGCTATTTCTCAAGGTAAAAGTTTATCTAACATTGGAACTGTCAGCTACCGCAACTATATTGCTTGGTTACAGCAACAGGATCGAGATTTAGCTCAGAAATTTTGGCGACAAAAACTCCAAGGTTTTACTACACCAACTCCTTTGACTGTGGATAAACCATTGTTAATGCGGGAGAAGCATTTGGGCTACGGTGAACAACAAATTAACCTAACCGTGCCAGCGACAGCAGCAGTGGTGTCTTTTGTCAGACAGCATCAATTGACGATGAGTAATTTGGTGCAGGCGACTTGGGGATTGTTGCTGTCTCGCTACAGCCAAGAAACAGATGTGGTTTTTGGGGCAACGGTGTCTGGTCGTCCGCCTGAACTTGTTGGTGTAGAGTCGATGGTGGGGTTATTTATCAATACTCTGCCAGTGCGGGTGCAAATCTCCGAGAAGACTCAATTGCTAGATTTGTTGAAGGATTTACAGGCGCAACAGCTGGATTCTGAGCAATTCTCCTATAGCTCGTTGGCAGAAATTCAGGGGCTGAGTGATGTTCCCAGGGGTACATCTTTGTTTGAGAGTATTGTTGTTTTTGAGAATTATCCTGTTGATACTGCTGTTCTACAAGGCAATAGCGATTTTTCTCTCTCGAATTTTAGGTGGATTGAACAAACAAATTATCCTCTGGGGGTTGTAGTTGCCCTTGGTGAGCAATTGTCGCTGAAGGTGATGTACGATGCTAATCGATTTGAAAATGGGACGATTAGCCGGATGCTGGGCCATTTTGTCACAATGCTTGAGGCGATCGCAGCTAATCCTGTGCAACGAATTGACCAGTTGCCAATACTTACAGCAAGTGAGCAGCAACAATTATTAGTTGACTGGAATGATACAGGAGTCGATTATCCAATAGATAAATGTATCCATCAGTTATTCGAGGAGCATGTAGAGCTTACACCAGATGCTGTGGCAGTGGTGTTTGAGAATCAACAATTGACTTACCACGAATTGAATTGTCGTGCTAACTCTTTGGCGCACTACCTGAAGTCTTTGGGTGTGAAAGCCAACGTGTTAGTGGGGATTTGTGTAGAGCGTTCTTTAGAGATGCTAGTGGGACTGTTGGGCATTCTCAAGGCGGGTGGTGCTTACGTACCACTTGACCCAGAATATCCTAAAGACCGTCTTAAGTTCATGCTCAAAGACGCTCAAGTTTCAGTATTACTGACTCAACAGCAGCTCCTCGATCGACTACCTGAATATCAGGCAAAACTGATTTGTTTAGATGAAGTCTGGTCAGAAATTCTGCAAAACAAACAGAATAACCCGATTGAGGTAGTAACGC
>NZ_NOLI01000252.1:0-5351 GCF_002245975.1 Nostoc sp. 'Peltigera membranacea cyanobiont' 213
ACAATTGAATTAATCCATTCAATGTGGCATGGTCTGGAATTTGGGCCAGATTCACCACCAACAATTACTAACTGAACATCATTCAAGTATTGAGTGATATCGCCTAAATCTTCTAGTAATGGTTCAACTGACCAAAACCGAATTAAAGCTGGAATTTTGCTAAGAAATTGACTACGTTCTTCTAAAGTACGGCGGTTCTCGATTGAAGTTCCTGTCCAAATATTTAAAGGTAATTTGTCTAGTCCATGACAAGAAAGCCATTCATCCATAGATGACAGCATAATTTCTGGGCGTTTGGTGAGAATCTGAAATATTTGGTTGGGTGCAACGAACATTCCGTCCAGTATTTCATGTTGCCAAAAACGCGGAACCCATTCACCAAAAACATCAGTCATTGAAGAAACGAAATGCTTCTTAGATTTCCTTTGAAATCCCCATTTCCGAATAGCTTCTGTATCTAACACTAGCTCTGGTGCTTGCCCAGAGTAGGGTTGCTTGTTTCCGCCAAAGAAAGAATTTTGATTCAGCTTTTCGCTATAGCAATGCATCCACGACACCACGCAAAGCCAGTTTTTGCTTTTTCAATTCTTTCGGGTTTACTTGGAGAGTTGTCTTTTTTAGGGTAGTCACAATTCTTGCAGATTGCTTTTAAAGCATCCCACCTGCTTTTATCTTGGCTATAATTAGTTTTACTTTTCCATTGTCTGCATTTGTAGCACCATTTTTGACCTGAATCTACCAGTAATTGATACTCTTCTAAAGAAATTCCTATTCGGCGTGCGTGCTTTTTAAGTGTCCCAATTAAACTTCCCATAATTAAAGAGAGCTTTGATAGTAGGTACTAATTTCACTGTTGGCGATCGCACTCACAATCGATAAAGCGGATTGAGGACTAATCGCTTTATCTGGGGTTTTGTAAAAGCCAGCAATTCTATTAGCAGGGCGTGTAATAATTCGTTGTTGTGTAGTGCGTTTGTCCCAAACAAAACACGAAATCGTGATGTTATCTGTTGCCCAGCGCTTACCTTTCTTGTCCTTGCGAAAACAAAAACGAGGCAGAATCAGTACAAGTGACGGCGGATGCTGTTGCAAGAAATCCGCCCGATCATCACAGGGTTCGAGAAAGCTGGTTAGAAGGAATGCAGCCACACCGATACGCGCTTTTTGGTAGGCATTCTTGATAATTGGTGCAGCAAACTCCGAATATGGTGGGTTGGTACAAATCCAGTCGCACTCTGGCAAAGAATCCCATGAATCGGATAGTGTTGCATCCAAATGGTAATCAGCTGATTTATGTGGATCAATATCGTTCGTCCACATTTGCTTGGTGTAGGGCCACACCGATAGTAATGATGCGATCGCCCGATGTCCTACACAAGGCTCACCAATGACACCAGATAACGGAACGTGGCGCAGTAGTTCAGTAGTAAACCACGATGGAGACTCGTAAAAGTTTAGTGGATGCCTACCAACAGTTTCTACTTTAGATGTACTTGTATGTGGTTGTGGTATCAGCAGTTGTGTGCCAGTCATACTTCATCCTCACTAAATTCAATGTGGCTTAAAATCTGAAGTTCAACAGCTAATCCGCTTAAGAAATTTTGGAGTTTGACTGTTGCCAATTCTTTGGATATTTCTTTTTCTGACGTATAAATAAGTTGCTTGTAATGCCCAAAGTAAACTTCTGTACGAGTTAAGTTTTGCTCTGTGTCAGTTAACAGAGTCAAAGTAAATCTTCCAAGTTTACAAAAGTAATAGGGACGCTTTGAACTCCAAGGCTTTCCAGGTTGCCAAGTGATTTGGAGTTTTTTACCAATGTGAACGCTCATAGATTCAAAATCAACGTGGAAAATATTCAGTAAAGGAAGCATTTCGCCACTGTTGTAATGGTCTACAACGTGCTGTCTAATTCCTAATTCTGCTAAACCTTCAGGAATATCAATGTGAGCTTCAGATGAGATTTTTTCAACTACTGTGACTATGGCTTTCATATTTTTTATCTCCAAGGCGTAAAATTATTCCATTGAAACCAGCTTGAGCCAGAATCAAAGTATGTAGTGGTGAGGAGCAATCCCTAATTACAGGTCAATTGCGATTGTTCGCTTGATTATTTTTGTTAAAGTTCAGCTTGGAGCAAAACGCCTTTTGGGGTAAGCACCCAGTAAGTACTGTTGCCATCATCAATTTCTTCGACAAATTCCCAGTCTTGAAGCTCATCTAAAACATCGCTCAGAAACTCATCAACACCGTCGCCACAAAAGCTCCCATTTTCTGCAATCATGTCTAAAGTTCCCCTCATTTCCGGGTCAGCTTGAGCTAATTCTTTAGAAGCCAGAATTTGGATGATGTCTACATAAGCAGTGCTAATTATGCACTCTTTACCATTAGTGGCAGTAACTTGTGCTTGTAAATTAAAAGGGATGATCATAAAATTTTCAGTGCTAATTCTCTAGGTGGGTATTATTTAATTGACCAACAGTCAGAAGAATTCAGGGAACCAATAACTAAAGACTGATAGCTACTAAACTGATACTTTTTCCTTCTTACTAGCGAAAGCCCCCGCCTGCCTTAGCGCTGCACCAGGACTCGGATGAGCAAAGAACTCTTCTATAGCTTTGGTCAACCCAGCCGCAACAGTCGGGTCGTGGCAAGCGTAGACATAGATTGGCTGTTGAACCCCATTAACCAATCGCGTTTCTTGGCGATCGCCTAACTGTGGGTAGAATGTGCGAACCCATGTCCCAAGATGTCCCCGGTAGTGAGGGCCACTGATAGGGACTTTCTTTCCAAGTTCGCTCTCTGCAAAGTTGACTACACCAAGCCAGCGTTCTTCTGTGGCGGTTAGTGACTGTCTGTTGTAGTCAGCTATCAGATTGGCGGCGAAGTCTTTACAATTCTGTTCCATGTATGGGTTGAGTCTGCCACCGGTGAGTTCGGCTAAAGTCTTCATGGCCTGTACAAAAGTATGTAGCCGTTGCTCGACTGGAGGGAGGGCTGGGATAGGTGAATGAGTTTGAGAGGGAACACTTTTAATGGCTGCAACTAAGTCTAAAATGATGGTTCTAACTTGTGCTGCGATTGTGGATTGCTGTAACATCATTGCGATTCTTAACGCCCCAAGAGCCGAAAAAACTCTCGCCTGGGATGTTTTTGATGGTAGACAGAGCATCTGTCGAGCATCCCTTAGCTCTTTACCTGTAAGGGTTTTAGTTTCTGTAACTTGGAATTCTGAGTGATTAACTCTGTAGATTTCTTTGACTGCGGATTCTGTGACTGAAAAATATTCTGCAATCATTCCAGTAGTCGCCCAACCATTACCCTCCCAGACAGCGAACACTATTGCCTTGGCTTTGCTTAGAACCATTTCTGCGCGTGAATCATCAAGGTTAGAAAGTGCAGAAGTTCTCAATGAGGGAGACTCGATAAAAACATTTTGATTCAAAGGTAAATTCATATTGACTCCTAACGAAATTTCCAAATTTTAGATATTGATTTCAACACCACTTCTTAAGTCATATTTCACCTCAGCAAAAGTTTCATTGATTAATGCTTTGTGTGTGATAATTAGAAATCTGTAGCGGGAGAAAAACTTCCGTGCGTTCATCTAAAGTAATGGCATTCCTTTAGGTGAACGCTTTTGTATTAATCAGAAAGGTGTGAATTGGAGGGGGAAAGGGGAAAGGGTAAGGGGTAAAGGAAGGAGGAGAAAAGACTTTTCTCAATACAGTACAGAGCAAGTATTTTTAAATATGGATGTTCCCATTCCCCTTTAACCCTTCTCTTTTTTCCCTATTATTCACGGTCTAACTCCTTACTTCCTTAGCCATTTGCATCCTTAGTTAATACGCTTAACTGACGGTTGAGAATATTTATCTGCTGTTGGTAAAAGTCAATTTCAGCAGTGATTTGGTGGAATAATTCTTCTGGTGTGAGCGGTTGGATTTGCTCCTCTTGCAAGTACGATGTTTCGTTAGAGTTTTTATTAGGCATCAGTACATAGCGCCAACCATCATCAAATTGTTCAGCCAACTCTGTACCCAAAGGATAGTAATAAAGTCCCAGGATGATGCCCTGTTGTGTACGCTGTTCTAAGCTAAAGCGAGGGTAGGGCCAGTGTTGAGGGATCGAGATTGTGGGTTGCATAGATGAATAGGTGAATGAAGGGAAAATGAGAGAAGAATTCAGGAGTCAGAATGGGCTAAACGCCCCGCTACCGCTAACAGAAGTCAGAATTTCGGGAAGAGGTGGGAAAAAGAGGAGAAAGGAAGGCAGATTTTATTAACTTCTGCACCCTGATCTTTGTTTCTTTACTGACTCCTGACTCCTGGATTCTGACTACTGAATTACGCTGTGACTAACTCCGTTCTCTCCAGCAGCCATTGCAATTTATCGCCAGTTAGCTGTTCTAACGGCTGATCTAAAAAATATTCATCAAAAATGGATTTACCATCAGTAGACACGTCCACCATCGACAATGAGCGTACAGCATCAAGCACGGAGTTAGAATACTGCTGCTGGACTGAATAACGCCTCTTCACCCACCAGTTCCCGTCAGTGCATCCGACTTGCCCCAGTTTCACGCCGTTGTTGTTGTAAATGCCATCATCGAGAATTTCAAACCCATAATTTTGGCACTCGTTGAAGATATGCGCCATGATTTGGTTTTCAGTCGTAGAAGAGGACAAGGAGCAGGGTGCGGGGTGCTGCAACAATTCGCAATTGTCAGTTCGCAATTCGCAATTCTCTAAACTGCGAACTGCGAATTGCGAATTGCGAATTGGGCTAACTGCTCCCTGCCCCCCTGCTTCTTCTTGCACAGGTAATGAGCCGTCTTTATAGTGAGTGTAGATGAAGCGATCGCAACGCATTAGAGTGTTGGCACGGAATAATTCTTTACCGTTGACCATGACTACCCAGCGTTGTGTTAAGTGGTTGTCGTCATGGCTGATGCTGGCTATCAGTTTGTCATCAGCGTAATATTCGTGATGGTCAAACGAGATTTCGACTATTGTCAGGGGTTCGGGAGCTACGGCTTGGGCTTGGTCAGCGATGTAGTTGTCGAGTTCGGCTTGGGCGAGGGCTTGGTTATCGGGGGCAGCAGGGGCGAGTTTCTGAATTTTGCTGGCTTGATAGTTAATAATGGCGGAAATCCAAGAATCCTTGCAGCGTTTGTCGCTTACTTCGACTGTGCAGCCGATTTCGCTGTAGATTTGCTTGAGTCGGGCAATAGATTTCAGTTGCAGCTGTTGATAAGTGTAAATGGCGTGAGTCATAATTGATAAAGTCTTAATGGACATAGAGAAGCGCTTCAGATTTCCGGTCGGGGGCGCTTTCTCTATATAAATATTGTA
>NZ_NOLI01000253.1:0-5251 GCF_002245975.1 Nostoc sp. 'Peltigera membranacea cyanobiont' 213
CCCCTTAAAATGATTATCATTATTGTTTAAAATTGGATTCTTGGTTTTTGTTGATTAATTTATTCTTTGGAAGTCCCATAATGAATATGCGGGTGAAGTAACAAAAAGACAGACGAGTACAACGGCAATACCAAAATTGAGGATGAATCGGTAAAAGCGACTCATAATAATATCTCACTTTATTAGCAGAGCAAAATGAGTAGATAAGGCACATACCCTACCTACTATTTCTTAACTAGAGAACAACAGTCTTATTCTCGTATTCTGACTTTATTTCCAATCCTTGTCTGCTTGTCCCAGCACATATGCTGCAACATCCTCAATTTGATTTGGTTTTAAACGACTTTTGAAAGCAGGCATAGCGTTTTTACCATTTGTAACTTGAGTGATAATCGCTTCTGCTGAGTACATCCCAAACTTTTCTAAAGCATCCTTTTTCAAAGTTTTGTTGGCTTGAACCAAGTTTTTACCACCTGCATGACAAGAAGCACAATTGGCACTAAAGACTTTGGCTCCACTGGCTGCGTCTGCTGCGAAAGCTGGATTATTGAAGGCAAAAGTGAAAATCGCTACACCCAGCAACAGCACTGAAATAATCTTTTTCATTCCATGTTCTCTCTGCAAAAAGTTTATTAGGCATAATATCCCAACTAATTTTCGTTTTTCATGGCTTGCGTCGTCAAATGACAGGCTGTCAAACTTTCTAACTACCACGCAAGCGTTTGAATTCTCCTAGTATGTAATTAAATGTACTCTTGTAATTGCTGGGCTAGTGTTGTATTGCAGGGGGGAAGCATGATGGTAAAATGGTTGCCATCTAAGATTTTTGTGTGAGTTGCGTTGATAGTATATTGACTCCAGTTGGTACGGGGTAATTGAGGTGTGAGTTGTTGTGCAGCCCACCAGATGGAGATTTGAGCTTGGATTTGAGGTGGTTGGTGGTTTTTTAAGAGTTTTTGGTGAATTTCGGTTAGTTCTAATTGTTTTTGCAATATTTCAATTGATACTTCTGATAGTTCTTTTGAAAGTAAATTTTGTGATTGTCCCCAATTCATGATTAATTGCAGACGTTCAACAGAAGTTAAACTTATGAGTTGCTCTCGTAGTTGCTGTTGTTGAACAGTATCTAGCGTCATCAAAGCATCAACAAAAGTACCACCAAACACTAATGCTAATTCATATAAAGGATCGGGTGTAAAGGTTGGTGTACTATCTGGAAATAAGAACGCATCTACAAGTCCAAGAAAATCAATTTTACATCCCTGCTGTTCTAATTCTTTGGTAATACTAACAGCAATGACTCCACCCATAGACCAACCCATGAGATGATAAGCACCATCAGGTTGATGTTGGCGAATGATTTTGGCGTATTCGACAGCCATATTTTCAATGCTATTATGCTCATCAAGTGAGTTGTTGAGAGCGCGAGACTGGAGAGCATATATAGGTTGATCTGTTCCTAAACAGGTGGCAAGATGTTGATACACCATTACTTGTCCCCCTGTGGGATGAATACAAAATAATGGTGGTTGAGTTCCCTGTGGTTGAATGGCGACTAAAGATACAGGTGTTGGGGAAGCGTGATGATTTTGGATGAGAAATTTTCCTAATTCGGCTACAGTTGGATAGTGAAAAAGTGTACTAAGAGGTATATTTGTGTGAAATTTATGATTAATTTTGGAGATTAATTGTAGTGCTAGAAATGAGTGTCCACCTAATGCAAAGAAGTTGTCATAAATGCTGATTTGCGGAAGTTGAAATAATTCCGTCCAAGTTGCAATTAATAGTTCTTCTACTTGGTTACGAGGCGGGGTAAAAGTTTGTGTTAATTCTGGTTGCGTACCTTCAGGAATAGGTAGCGTCTGACGATCCACTTTACCATTTGCTGTGAGCGGGAAAGATGCTAACAACACAAAAGTAGAAGGGATCATGTATGCTGGTAATTTGGTTTGGAGAAAAGAACGTATTTCTTGAGTGGTGATGTTTGACTCTGGTTGGGGAACAATGTAAGCGATTAGTTGTTGTGTTTTTGGGACTGTTGTAACTACAACTTCTTTAACGGTAGGATGCTGTTTTAATGTGGCTTCAATTTCACCTAGTTCAATACGATAACCATTGATTTTAACTTGAAAATCTTCTCTTCCCAAAAACTCAATATTCCCGTTGGGTAAGTAGCGTCCCAAGTCACCTGTTTTATATAATTTTTCTTTGGTAACGGGATGAATAATGAAACTAGCATTTGTCTTTTCTTCATCTTGCCAATAACCTTTTGCTAATCCCATTCCCCCAATATATAATTCTCCTGTCACCCAAACAGGACATTTTTTCAGAGATGTATTTAAAACATAAATATATTGATTTTTAAGTGGTTTTCCGTAGGGAATACTTTTCCAGTTGGGGTCAAGTTGGGTAATTGGATAATAAATTGACCAGATGGCGGCTTCTGTTGCTCCTCCTAAACTAATGATCTCGGCTTGTGGAGATAATGCTTGGATTTGAGTGGGTAAATTTAGGGGTATCCAATCACCACTCAATAAAACTAACCTGAGAGTATTAAATGTATCTTTAAAATGATTTAAATTATACTCAATTAACATCTGCATGAAAGCCGGAACTGAGTTCCAAATTGTGATTTGGTGTGTGGTAATTAATTCACTCCAATGAGATGGATCTTTACTGTTTGCAGCATCAGGAATTACTATTGTTCCTCCTGCTGCTAAGATGCCGAAGATGTCGTAAACTGAGAGGTCAAAGCTGAAAGCAGAAATAGCTAAGATGCGATCGCCTGAATTAATCCGAAAGCGTTCGTTAATATCTAAAATCGTGTTGACTACACTTTCATGGGTAATCATCACACCTTTGGGTGTTCCTGTTGAACCAGAGGTGTAGATGATATAGGCTAAGTCTGTGGGTTTTGGGATTGGCTGGAATGGCTGGTGAGATGGTGAAGTTTGTAATGAATCTATACACAAAATTGGGATGTTCTCTGGATATTCCAGACTATGAACAAGGCAAGTTTCAGTCAGTACCAGTTTGACTTGTGCCTGTTCTAAACAATACCATATACGTTCCTGTGGTAATCCTGGATCGATGGGGACATAGATACCACCAGCAGCAAGGATAGCTAAAGCAGCGACAACCTGTTTCCAACCTTTTTCCATAATGATAGCGATCGCCACCTGAGAACGATCGCCTAGTTGTCGCGCTAATTCAGTGACGCGATCGCTTAACTCTTGATAGGTGAGAATGCGATCGCTGCTAATTACAGCTTGTTGTTGTGGACGTTGAGATACTTGTTCAAAAAACAAAGTGTGGAGTAAAGCTGTTTGCGGGATTGGTGTATGAGGATGAATTTGGATTGGTGGTAATAATTCTATGGGTACTGTCCACAATTCATCTTCTTGGGCTAAACGCTCCAGTAAATTGCAGTAAACTGTAAACATTTCATCCAACATCCCCACAGGGAAGAGTGCTTCTACTGCATCCCAGTTAAAAATTAAGCTTCCATTGTGTTCTGCAACTTGATGTTCTAAGGAAACTTGCGGGGTTTGGCTAATACCATACACCACCTCTCCTAAAAAGTTATATTCTAAATCTGCCTGAGAAAAATTACCCAAACCTAACACACTACTAAATACTATAGGCATAGCTGCGGTTAATTCTGTTTGCTTTTGATTGAGCAATTTCCGCAGTACTTCTACTCCACTAATATAAATATGGTCTAAATCTTGGAGTAATTGTTGTTGGATTTTTAGAGCTAGATTTGTAAATGTATTTGGTGATGAATTGTCTATTGCTAAGAGATTTGTATTGGTAAAATCTCCAATAATTTGATTGATTTGCGGATGGAGGGGTAGACGTTCTAGGACAGTTAAATTGAGAGTAAAGTGAGAATTTTTACTCCACAAAGTTAAAATTTCTGCAAAAGCAGTTAACAAGATGATAGAAGGAGTTAAACCAGCTTTTTGACCCCGATTTTTTAATTTTTGCCATATATGGGGTTCTAGTTTTCCAGCATAGCGTTTGAATGTATACTCTTTTAATTCACTAGGAAAACAAGCTAGGGGTAGTTCTGGTGCTGGTGGTAGAGTATCTAAACGATTGAACCAGTAAGTTTGCGATCGCTTGACTAATTCTGAGTCTTGGAGAGAATTTTTTGTAATTACATAATCTCGAAATGATAATTCTAATGGTGATAATGATAATTCGAGATTTTGATAAAGTAGATTCCATTCGTGAAATAAAATCCGAATACTCGCAGCATCTATCAGTAATAAATCCATGCTCAGATGCAGCCGAATTTGTTGTTGGTTTAAATAAGTGGCTCGAATATCAAACCAAGGCCATTGGTGTGAAGGTAAGTTTTGCTGAGATAATTTTTCGCGGATTGCTATTAATTCAGTTTCGAGTTTTTGGGTTTCCAATTCTCGCAAATCTAAGATGGTAATTTGATAATCGGGAACTTGATCTAAGATTTGTTGCTCTCCTGTGGGTAATACTATCGCTCGTAGCATATCATGACGTTGAATCAGTTTTTCCCAAGCTGCTGTAAGGCGGGATATGTCTAAATTATTAGTTTCAAATTCTATGTAAACATGGTTGCTGACATGGCTTAATTCAAATACTTGATTGCGTCCTAACCAATGTGCTTGTTGGATGTCAGTTAGTGTAAATGGTTGGTGACGTTGCTGAAGATTTGGTTTGATGATTGGTAGGGAGGTTGTTTTGATGTTGTTGAGATTTAGGAGTTTGATAAGTTCTGGTTTATGTTCTTTGAGGGAATCGTGTAGTTCTGGTGTTAATGTTCCTTTTGGTGCTTCGATGTTTAATAGGTCATTTTCTAACCAGAGTTTGATTCCTCGTTTTTCGAGTTCGATTAAAAGTTGGTTTTTGTTCATAAGTTTAGTTATCATTGAATACGGTTCTGTCAAGGCCAGCATTCTTTGTTAAAGTCGTTTTTTTAACGAACCACAGAGGCGCAGAGGACACAGAGAGAAGAGAGAGAAGGAAAAAAAATTTTAACTGAACTGTATTGAGTTATCATTCTGATATTTTGCTGGAAAATTGTTCAATTGAGATTGATGATTCATCTTATTTCTTTGTGGGGATGTGCCAATTTTTTTCTTTGGAGGATGTTTGGAAAGTGATTGGCTGTGATTTTAATTGTGTTTTTACCCCCCTTAGTCCCCCCTTGTAAAGGGGGGAAATAGAAAATCTAGTTCCCTCCCCTTTACAAGGGGAGGGTTAGGGT
>NZ_NOLI01000254.1:0-5146 GCF_002245975.1 Nostoc sp. 'Peltigera membranacea cyanobiont' 213
ATCGATTGAGTAAGGTTTCATTATAGTTCTTAATGCACTATTACTTACTGTACCTCATGCACCTCGAAAATGCTGTAAGTTGGTTGGCACTATGAAAATCAAATATGTTCAAACGTAACTGAATTAAGCCTGATTTCTAAAATAAATAGTGTTTCATCTGTTTCTCTAACTGCTCATTTTTAGCCAACCAAACACCTGAGCTACAGTTAACTCCAAGTCTATCCCGGATAACACTGGCAAACGCTCATCACCCTGCAAAAGTTCTGGTTGTTGATTTGGACGGAAAACCAAAATAGAACGATCTTCTGGGTCTATTAACCAACCTAATTGGCAACCATGATCTAAACAATAGAGAATATTGCCTGTAACTCGATTTGAACTTTGTTCGGGGGAAAGAATTTCAATTGTCCAGTCTGGAGGAAGCAGAAAATCGTTGGGTGCTTCCCCATCAGCAGCAAAGGGAATACGTGACCAGTTGAAAACCGCTACATCAGGTACTATTGAGCGGATACCAAAACTACACCGCAGTTCTGGAAAGGCATAAGCAATATGAAGGCTTTCGGCGACATCGTTGATACTGTTGCATAGCCTTAACTGTAATCGGCTGTGCTTCCCTTTTGGCATTGGTTTTTGAATAATCTCACCATTAATGTAAACGCTTGCAGGCTTCGTTTCTGGTAGCTTGAGAAACTCCTCCAGAGTCAGGGATTGGGTAATTACCGTAGACATGGCTCCCGAAGAAAAGCAAAGGGGATATCTTTTAGTCTAGCAGTACCTACTCTCAAAAACAGTTTCTACTTCTGGCTATCGCCACAACCGCTTGCACACCAGTTAACAAGGCCAAAAAAGCTATGACCGCAAAATGGCTAACACCAGAACAGGCCATTGTCAAAGCCAACCTCACTGTTACATCTGAAACTTTAAAATCTTACATTTCAGAACAACAGGGAAAAACCACTGCTGAAGAACAATTCCAAGCTTTAGGATTGCTATTTGATAGGGAACGCTTGCGTGTAGGTAAGGCTAATTTTTTGCAACTTTTAGAACCAGTAAGTGATGAAAATAGCTACGCCGAAGATGAAATCGACTCTCATCAGTTAGACGACGATGACATAGAAATATCTGCTACCAACAAGGTAAATCAACTAGAACCATTTATTTTTGAGCAATGCAAAGTTCAAATTGTCATCACTTTACTACCTACACAACAAACAGGAGATAGACCTGTAATGATTGCTGCTAGCAGTCACGGTGATTTCCCTGTAGTTACCATGCTCAATCAAGAAGAACTCGGTGATTTTCCACCTGCAATTGTTCAATTACTGGACGAACTCAAAGCCGATTTTCCTAATCGCCAAATTCGCCGGAATATAGCCCAGACTAAAGCTGTCAAAACCAATAAACCCACTACCCAGACTCCAGTTCGCACCGAAACTGCTAGCTCAGATACTACTAAACCAGCCAGTAATACTACGCAAATTTCACTGTTTTAAATGCCATGACTACTACAAATACCAACAAATTACTTGTTATCTACGAAGGTCAACAACACTGGATTCCAGAAGCGATCGCCATTAATGACCAATTACTACGGGATGCCTTTACTCCTCTTTGTGCTGAACTGGCAAACGCAGACATTGAGCGTAAACCAGGAGAACCCATTCATATCATCAAGAAGCCCGGTAAAAAAGGTACTTCTCCTCTAGATTGCCTGATAGTGGCTCCTGAAGAAATCAACCCCGCAGTCCAAATGTGCTACCAAATGCGTCAACGTCAGGTGATCACTGGAATTGACTGGCAAAATGCAGGACAGCTATCAGTCCAGATTGAAGAGGCGATCGCAGGTGGAACAGAATTTTCTGAGTCACTCAATCAAACCCTAAAATCCCTAACAGCCTGCACTCCCATATCTAGCGTTATCCCTGAAGGTTTTTGAGTGCTGATAAAAGGAGTTGGAAATTGACTTGAGGGGTAAATTATTGTCCAAATTACAGCAGTTTGCATTTCGACTAAAGTAGACCCCACACCCTACCTCTGTCTCTTTGTTTTTCAATTCCGACCCCCATGAATAACGAGAAGCTATGGAGGTGAATTTCAATTTAGCAAATGCCTGTCCCCTCACCAATACCTGTATCAACTTAACCAGCCGTACTATGGAGCTAAATCTTGATTTGGCAAATGCTTCTCCTGTCGTGACTGTCAACTACTCGAAGATAGAACTGTGGCTAGTTGGGTGTGGCGGTACCCGGATTTCTCACAAGTGAGAAAAAAACACTTGGGTTAGTCAAATTTTAGATAACTTAATTGATACATTATCAAAATACCTCCAGAGTATGGTAACTTCAAGTAAAAACCGAGCCTGTTTAAGATATATCAAATACATTAAAAGTAAATAGTACTGAAACACCACATTTTTTATAATAAAAATTGACAGGGCAATTCATAGGGTTAAATCAAGTAAAATAACCCAAAAATTCAGCTATTACTTATGAATTAAATTAGGTCATTATTAACCAGGACAAGGTAGTTGAGATAAATACTTATAAACCATTGAAAAAATCTCCTTACGGTGATATCTACTATCTGCTCTTGATGATACATTTTCTGGACAATGCTCAAGCCGATTTAAGGTACTTTTTCCANGAATTAAATTAGGTCATTATTAACCAGGACAAGGTAGTTGAGATAAATACTTATAAACCATTGAAAAAATCTCCTTATAAGGGCAAGCACTACTAATTGCGATTACAACTCGTCGTTTACTAATAGTAATAACTGCCCCTAGCTTCAATAGTTTTGTGCGGATAGTCTCAACAGTTGCATTTTTGAATTCCGTTTTTGCTAAACATTGCTCTCGCAGGGCATTCATTAAAATGTAAGCAATAGATGCAAACCACAAGCGTAATTGATTTCCTTCAAACGTATGGGTACTAGTTCTATCACTATGTAACCCTCCACTGGCCCAGTCAATGAACTCCTGATCACTCCAGATAAAACGGTTATTTGGTGTAAAAGTGACTTGAATTGTCAAGTTTAACTTTTGAATTAATGTAGCAAAAGGGCGATCCGTTGGAGTCATCACCCGCAGTTCGCTAATTTGGTATGAATTTATCCATTCAATTAAAGGTGTTTTGAAATCTTGGCTTTGAGCGTATGTTACTGGGAAGCCAAGCGATCGCAATTCGGCAGCAAAGTGACGCATGGCTGACCAGACCAATACCAGTTTTTGCAAGTGATAAGGAAGTTGCCCTGCATGGGCAAGAGATTCGATAAAAATCACAGGAGTCTGTTGGTGTTTTTGTAGGCAACTCTCTAGCGCTGACTGCCCAGCCCAAAGTTGATCTCCGAGAACCCAAACGCCAATAGTCAAGTCGCTTCGCTCCAATTAAAAATTAAAAATTATTAATTAAAATTTGATTCAGTGGGGGCTTGTACCCCAAATTAATTAATTAAAAATTATTATCCTTCTTAATTTTTAATTTTTAACTTTTAATTTTTAATTAAAAAAAGGTCATGCCCTTGCTTCCTCTCAATCCGTGCGTTGGCAACGTGATGACAAAATGCTACTCAATCAAGTGTAACGTTATTGTTACAAAAACTTTCTCAATGAAAAAGCAGATGAAAGCCCAAAACTCGCTTTAGTGCTAATGTACTATTGTGGTGAGAAATTTCTCAAATATCCAGATTGAATCATAAATTTACCAGAGAATAGTCGTTCCCCCTGCTTGGTAGAAATGGTAATACTTCAACAACAATGCAGACGAGGAAGATAGTTCACGTTGATATGGATGCCTTCTACGCATCGGTAGAACAAAGGGATAACTCTAACTACCGAGGTAAACCGTTAGTAGTCGGTGGCAGCCCGAATCAGCGAGGTGTGGTTGCAGCAGCCAGTTATGAAGCCAGAAAATTTGGTATTCACTCTGCAATGCCTTCAATAACAGCGATCGCCAAATGTCCCGCACTTATCTTTGTTAGACCGAGATTCGACGTTTACCGAGAGATTTCCGCAGCAATCCACGCTATCTTTATTGGTTTAATCATTGCGGTCTATTTTTTGAACCTATTTAGATAACTCCTCTTGTGGCGCTTTTGATCACAAACTGCTGTAAAATATTTGCCAAAAGTTGCTTTATCTTAGCCTTTCATGGATGGTAGCCGCTAAACTCTCATCCATTTCAACACTTTGGAATCTTTATCATAACGGTAGTTAAAGCCGTCCCTAATATTAATCGATTCGCCTTTGCTTGCCTTACTTCTAATAGTTTTAATGGAATAAAAGGTTAATTCAGCCATTTCCTTATGAGAAAGTCCTTCACTTATGGCTTTTTGGCTCAATCTTTCTAATTGATTCTGGTTAGGCAAATTATCTTTAGTAATACCAGTATTGTCAGTTGAGTTTTGAGTTATTCTTTGATTTCGATAATCCTGAACAGTTACAAGTTGCCAACTGGAATCTTGTGCAAGTTCCAAAACCCATTGATGATAATCAAACAGGCTTTCTCGATGCCCAACACTAATAAATGTTGTTTTCGTTGATTGTAACTTTTGATATAAACTTCCTTCATTTTTAAAATCTAAAGCACTCGTTGCTTCATCTAATATAGTAAAGCTAGGGCTAGTAACTAATAGTCGGGCAAAAGCAAGGCGTTGTTGTTCTCCCAGCGATAATATATTTTCCCAAGGAACTTCTGTATCAAAGCCATCGACTCGACTAAGTAAGTTTTGCAGGTTGACTTGTTGCAAAACTTCTTTGAGTTCTGCATCAGTCACCTGACGATTTGTATTAGGATAAAGTAACTGTTCGCGCAAAGTTCCCAAAATTATGTAAGGACGTTGGGGTAAAAATAAAACTTCTTCTAATGGAGGTCGCACCAAACGACCAGTCCCCGCATTCCACAAACCAGCGATCGCTCTCAATAGAGAACTTTTACCTCGACCACTAGGACCGACAATCAATAAACCTTCTCCCGGTTGAACAGACAATGACAAATCTTCAACAATCACCTGTTCATAGTTGGGCGTTTGTAAAGTGACATGTTCAAAAGCGAGATGATTTTCTTCTATTGTTTTAATAGTACTGATATTTTCGGGTTGCTTAGTTACTTCTTCTAAAGCATCTGAAAACTCAGATAAACGCTCAACG
>NZ_NOLI01000255.1:0-5135 GCF_002245975.1 Nostoc sp. 'Peltigera membranacea cyanobiont' 213
TCCCAGTTTGTATCTAAGCAGATTACATCGGCTTTATGCTCAGGCAATTGATTCACTAACTTATTTTGAGTCAACAGTACTGACACTTGCGAATCTGAGAGAATGTGGGCTAGGCGTTCTTTAGGATAAGCAGGGTCTAATGGCACATAAACACCGCCTGCTTTGAGAATCGCCAGGAATGCTATAAGCATCTGTAAGGATCGTTCTGTATAAACACTTACTAATATCTCTGGCTTTACTCCTAAAGACTGGAGGTAATGAGCCAATTGATTAACTTGAGCATTTAACTGTGCATATGTAACACATTGGTTTTCAAAGACAACGGCTACTGCATTGGGTGTTTTTTCAGCCTGGTCTTCAAAAATTTGGGTAAATGTTTGTTTGGAAATTGCTTTTTGAGTTTGATTAAATTCTACTAAAATCCGATGTTTTTCCGGCATTGAGAGCAAATTAACTTGCAAGATTGGTAAGGTAATATCCTCTAAGAAGACATCTAATACCTGAACAAAATGTTGAGTCGCTAGCTCAAGTAATATTTCATCAAAAATATCACGGTTAAAATCGAAATCAAGAGTAAAATTTCCAGACAAGCTGACGTCACGTATTTGAATATTTAGACTTTCATTGGTATGTTGTGTATGAATCCAATCAAAATCAATTTTGGCTCCAGCAAAATCGATAAATGTCGTTGTATGATAATTTAATACTACATCATAAACTGGATGTTGACGAGGATTTCTAACTATATGTTGACTGTAGCGTAAGCTAGTCAACATACTGGCTGCAATTTTTTTAACTAACAATTGAAAGTTGTCAGGATCTGCAATTTCAATGTACAACGGCAAAACTTGTACAAAAGAGCCTATAGACTTTTTAAATGCTGGTGAACGTCGATTATGTAAAGGAATTCCAATGACAAGTTTGCGGTTGCCACTGATGTGGTAAAGATAGATTGCCAGCAGCGCTAAGAAAATATTAAATATAGCAGTATTTTCTGTGATATTGGCACTATATTCTTGGATGGCGAGGGCTTTAAGTTTTTGAGTCCGCTCAAAACCTAATTTCAATGAAACCCTATGAGCTAAAGTCGTTGTATGTTTAGGTGTCTTACTATAAAAACTAAGCGGCTCTATAGGTTCAGATAGCTTTTCTTGCCAATAGTTTTTTACCTTTTCATAGCGTGCAGAATCTCGATATTTTCTTTCATAGTCAATATAATCTTGAAATTGAGGAATTTGCACAACCTGTGGTAGGCGATTATTGGCAGAAACAACATATAGCTCTGAAAGATAATTAAAGATTAAAGATAGAGATAAGCCATCTCCAATGATTTGATGAATATTAATATATAAAACAAATTTTTTATGAGACAGTTTGATGAGAACTGTATCCAACAAGCTTCTCTCCAAATCAAATACTATTTGAGAACGCTTATCCAAGAAATCAGATAATGCTACTGAAGAGTCAGCAACTTGCGATAAATCTACAAAATCGACCAAGTAAGAAAGGTGTGGTAGCACTTTCTGCTGTGGCGCACCATCTATTTCTAAAAATATAGTTCGCAAAGCATCACTTGAATTAACTAGAACTTGAAACGCTGCTTGGAAGTGTATTAAATCGATTTCTGTTGGGATAGTAAATGTGAGGGCATTATTATAGATAAGTGCATCTGGATTAAACTTATGTCCTAACCAAATTAGGAGTTGATGCTCTGTAAGATTAGAGTGAGCGCCGACATCGTTAAATTCTTCTGTTTTTGTGACAGAAGTTGTCAATGAAGTTGCTGTCAGTCCACTAGCTAACAAAAGTTCATACAAAGATTGTTCTGGTTTAACTAAAATAGTTAAGAGCAGACTCTGCAAATGCTTTAACATTTGAGCGATCGCAGCATCATCAAAACGGCAGTTATCGTAGCTAATGAATAAAGACAATTCTGGACTAGTTTCAGCTAGCATTGTCAAAGGATAATTATTGCGTTCAAATAAACTAAGATTGCTAATTTCTAAGCTGGCATACTGCTGTTGTAAAGAAATATCAGGATAATTTTCAAAAACTAAGAGGCTTTCAAACATGGATATTCCTCTGGGAATTTCACTCCATTGCTGAATGTCAATCAGCGAACTGTATACGTATTGCTCCCGCTCTACCTGCTGCGCCTGAAGATGCTGTAACCAGGGGATGAGTGAAGTCTCTCCAGACATTTGCATTCGCACTGGCAGAGTATTGATGAATAGTCCCACCATTGATTCCACCCCCGCGAGGTCTGGTGGGCGACCAGATACGGTCGTGCCAAAAACCACATCTGACTGCCCACTGTAGTGGCTTAACAGAAGTCCCCAAATTCCCTGAAACAAGGTGTTCAGAGTCAGATGATGCTTTCGGATCAGAACCTGTAAATCTTCTGTTATCGCCATTGATAAGCGAATTTTCTGCACACCATCAATCTCTTTTGAGTTTGCCCTGGTGTTTACACCCCTATTCATGAGACGGGTAGGAGTGGTAAAGCCTTGGAGTTCTTGTTGCCAAAATGTTTTAGCAAGACTTTGGTCTTGTTGTTGCAACCAAGCAATGTAGTCTCTGTAAGGGCGTGGAGATGGTAAGTATAAGTTGTGAGACTTTTCGCCTGCTTCGTATAAAGCTAAAACTTCTTTGACAATTGTAGCTCCAGACCAACCATCAATCAGTAAGTGATGATAACTCCAAACAAATTGATAGATATCTTCAGCTAGCCTGATTAAGGCGCAGCGCATTAGCGGAGCCTGATGAAGTTGAAAGTTTTGTTTTCGATCTGCCTGAAGGAAAGCCTCGACACGCTCCTGCTGTTCGACTGAGGAAAATCCTCGCCAATCATGGTTTACCCAGGGCAAATCGACCGATTTGCGTACAACTTGCAGTGGCTTTTGATAATCTTCCCAAAGAAAAAGAGTACGTAAAACTGCATGTCGCTCTACCACTGTTTGCCAAGCTTGTTTAAAGGCTGAAACATTCAGTTTTCCATACACTTTGTAGCTTGACTGATCGAAATATACGCCTGAATCTGGAGCAAAAATGCTGTGGAAGAGCATACCCTGTTGCATCGGGGACAGGGGGTAAATAAATTCAATGTTTTTGTTTTGCTGATTCATTTTCTTATTGTTCTACTTTTGAGATGTGTTAAGTTTGGCGACCAGACGATCAAGTTCCTGTTGATTCAAGCCTGCTTCTGGAAAGTCTGAAGGAGTAAAGCCGCCTAGTTCAGAGGATTGACAATGAGCGAGCAAATCTGTCAACACCTTGATGAAACTCTGAGCTAGACGCTCGATTGTGAGCCGTTGGTAAACATTTGTGCTGTAGGTCCAATTGAGTTCTAGTTTGCCTGATTCCACGAATCCGTCGATTTCTAGCTTATAACTGCGATTTCCCCAGGAACTGTAATTTTGTCCAGAGGATTCTTTTGCAAATCCCAACAGTGGTGATTTTGAAATAACCCGATCAAATTGGCCTAAGTAGTTAAAACTTACCTCTGCTTGGGGCAAAGCTTCTAGTTGTGACTGTTTTAGAGTATCTTGGCTAAGATATCGCAAAATACCATAGTCAATGCCCTGATTTGGGAGACAACGCAACTGTTCTTTAACCGACTTGAGTAACTCTCCTAGATGTTCAATTTCTCCTAGCTGCAACCGGACAGGAAATACAGTAGTAAACCAGCCGACTGTACGTGACAGATCCACGTCCTCAAACAATTCTTCTCGCCCATGCCCCTCAAGGTCAACTAGTAAGGAGCGTTTTCCTGTCCACTGGAAGAAAGTTTGCACTAAAGCGGTTAGCAGAACATCGTTAATTTGAGTGTTGTAGACAGCAGGCACATCCTGTAAGAGCGCTTGGGTTTGTTCTACACTCAGAGAGACTGACACCTGAGCCGCAGATCCGCCTGTATTGGCTGTATTAGTTAATGGATAGTCTACTGGCAGGGAAGCACTAGTACTAGACTGAGCCAACCAATAATCCCACTTGCCAGCCACAGCAAGTGATTGTCCATACTCCATTAATCGAGATGCCCAATCTTTGAAAGCAGTTGTCTTGGCAGGTAATTGAACAGCCTTACCTTGGCTGAGTTGTTGGTATGCAGTTGCCAAATCCTCCAGTAAAATTCTCCAAGAAACACCATCGACTGCTAGGTGATGGATAATCAGTAACAAACGACCTGGCTTGTCGTTGCCAAGTTGGAATAGAGCAACTCGGATAATTGGCCCGTTTGAAAGGTTTAAGCTAACTTGCAACTCATCAGCAGTAGCCTCAAGGAACGATCGCTGTTCACTAGCAGAAAGTTTTGATAAATCCGAGACTGAAAAGGGTACTGCTGTCTCGTCTATTGCGGTGTTAACTTGCTGCCAACTATTTGAGAGTGTAAATCGCAGACGCAGAGCATCATGATGTACTAGCAATTGCTGCACAGCTTGCTTTAGTAGCTCTGGATTCAGGTTTGGTAGCACCTCCAGTAGGACAGATTGGTTGTAGTGGTGAGACTGAGATAGATTTTGAGCAAAGAACCAGTGCTGAATGGGGGTTAGCGGCACTTGGCCTGTAACTACTCCTTGTTCTGCTTGCACAGGCAGAGTTGTACTTAACACAGAAGCTAACTCTGCGATTGTCTGGTGCTGAAATAGTAACTTGGGAGTTAGCAAAAGACCTGCTTGGTTAGCATGAGCTACAACCTGAATGCTCAGAACAGAATCCCCACCGAGTTCAAAGAAGTTATCGTGAATGCTAACCTGTTCCCGCCCTAAAACATCAATCCAGTTTTTAACTAGGATTTCTTCCGTGGGAGTGTGAGGTAGAATAAAATCCACTTCAAGACCCATCCTGGATAAATCCGGTTCAGGCAGAGCATTACGGTCTACTTTGCCGTTCGCAGTCAAAGGCAGAGCATCCAAGCTCACAAATAGTGATGGTACCATGTAGTCGGGTAGTAACTTCTTCAGAAAGCAACGCAGTTGACTAGTGGTGGGTGGCTCCCGATGCGGAACGACGTAAGCCACTAGGTGCTTGTTTTCAGCCCGGTCTTCGCGAGTAATCACCACGGTTTCTCGTAGATCGGGGTGTTGTGCTAGCACAGCTTCGATTTCTCCAAGTTCAATGCGGAAGCCGCGAATCTT
>NZ_NOLI01000256.1:0-5007 GCF_002245975.1 Nostoc sp. 'Peltigera membranacea cyanobiont' 213
TGAATTGGTAGCGGCAATAGAGGTAATGGTTGACCTTGAGAATAAGCATTGTACAGTGCTTGTAACTCCTGGACAAATACACCTATTGACCAGCCATCACTAACAACGTGGTGCATACACACTAGTAACCACTGTTCTGTCTGGGATAGCACTACTAATGTCGCTCTGATTAATGCTTCTGACTCTAAGTCATAAGGAAGAAGCGCTTGTTGTTGGACTAATTTCTGTGCAGCAGATTTTTGTTCTATTAAAGGTAAATGCTGCAAGTCAACAACTGCAACTGACCAATTTGTTGGAGTTTGAATAATTTGAGAAGGTTTTTCATCAACAGTAACAAAGTTAGTGCGTAATGCTTCGTGGCGATGAATAATTTCAATTAAGCTTTGTTCTAATGCTGCAATATTCAGCGTTCCGACTAAACGCAAAGCTACAGGTATGTTGTATGAGGCACTGTTCGGCTCCAACTGGTCTAAAAACCACAACCGTTGTTGCGCGAATGACAGTGGTATTTCTGCATCTTCTGCCCGCTTTAAAATGGGTGGTGCAGCAAGTTCTATATCTTGCTGCTGTAATTGCTCAACTGATTGTGCTAATTCGGCTACTGTCGCTCTAGCAAACAACTCACGTAATGGTAGTTCTAGTTTGAAACTGCTGCGGATGCGTGAAACCAGTTGCGTTGCTAGCAGTGAGTGTCCCCCAAGTTCAAAGAAATTATCATAAATACCCACTTGCTCTACTTTCAGAATTTGCGCCCAAAGGAGTGCAAGCATTTCCTCAATGGGTGTACGCGGGGCAACATATTTTTCTAGAAGTATGGTGTCTAATTCTGGCTTTGGCAGGGTGCGGCGGTCTACTTTGCCGTTGGGAGTCAGGGGTAATGATTCCAAAATCACAAAAGCATTTGGCATCATGTAATCTGGCAGCTTTGTTTTGAGGAACTGACGTATTTCGCCTATCTGAGGTTGGCAGTTCTGATGCGTTACGATGTAGGCGACTAAACGTTTATCTCCAGGGGTATCTTCGCGGACAATGACACAAGATACCTGCACATCGTTGTGTTGGCTCAGGACTGCTTCAATTTCGCCCAACTCAATCCGTAAACCGCGTATTTTTACTTGGTTGTCGATGCGTCCTAAGTATTCAATATTTCCATCCGCTAAATGGCGTGCTAAGTCCCCAGTTTTATATAATCTACTCCCTCTTGCTTCCTCAAAAGGATTGGGGATGAATTTCTCCTGTGTCAATTCGGGACGGTTGAAATAACCCCGCGCTAACCCTGCACCACTAATATATAATTCTCCTGGTACGCCAATTGGTAAGGGTTGCAAATATTTATCTAAAATATAAACCTGGGTATTAGCAATCGGACGACCAATAGGAACAGAAACATCTGGACTGAGTGACGTTGGGATTTGATAACAGCAAGTAAAAGTTGTATTTTCTGTTGGGCCGTAACCATTAATCAGTTGACAATTCTCTACAGTTTGGAGAAATTTCTGGACATGGGGAACAGATAAAATATCACCACCTGCTAACAGTTGATGTAAGGATTTTAAAGCATCAATATTTTCATCTACCATTAAATGAAATAAACCCGCTGTTAGCCAAAGAGTAGTAACTTGGTATTGCTCAATAACTTGTCCTAATTCATTTATTGATGGTGTGTTGGGGGGGAATATTATTAGTCGTCCACTGTTCAGTAAGCAACCCCAAATTTCAAAGGTTGCAGCGTCAAAGGTGATAGGAGCAAATTGGAGAAATACTTCCTGAGCAGAAAAGCTTGCATAGTCGTTTTCTTTAACTAAGCGAACTACACTTTGATGGACAATGCTCACACCTTTGGGTTGACCTGTAGAACCACTTGTGTACATTACATAAGCTAAGTTATCAGCTTTGACGGTGTTAGTCGGGTTCTGTTGTGTTTGTTGATTAATGATATCCCAGCTTGAGTCTAAGCAAATTACACTTACACTAGCTTGGCTCCCGCGTAGCGTCTCCTCTGGAGAATCGATAAAGCCGCGCTGGATGCGATCGCCTAGTTTATTAACTAATTTCTCTTGAGTTAATATAACTGATAGCTGAGTGTCTTCGAGCATGAAGCTCAATCGCTCTTGAGGATATTCTGGGTCAAGTGGCACATAAGCACCACCAGCCTTGAGAATCCCCAATAGTCCCACAACCATTTCTAAGGAACGCTCTACACATATCCCCACCAGCACATCAGCTTTCACACCCAAAGAACGTAAGTAGTGCGCCAACTGGTTAGCACGGCTGTTCAATTCGCCGTATGTGAGATGTTGATTCTCATACACCACTGCTACAGCATCGGGTGTAAGCTCTACCTGCTCCTCAAACAACTGATGAATAGATTTATCCTGGGGATAATCCACCCGTGTATCATTCCACTCAACTAATAACTGATGTTGCTCAGTTGCTGTGACCATTGGTAATTGGGAAATTTGCTCAGTAGGGTTAGCCACAATACCTTCAAGCAATGTCACAAAATGACCAGTCATGCGCTCAATTGTGATGCGAGAAAACAAGTCAGTATTGTATTCCCACCACCCAAAGAGTCCAGTGGCAGTGTTCTCCATTGATAAAGTTAAATCAAACTTTGCCGTGGAACTTTCTATTGGCAAGAAACTGACAGTTAAGCCAGTCAACTCTATTTCGGACATCGGAGCGTTCTGGAGGACAAACATCACTTGAAATAGTGATGTATGGCTAAGATCCCGTTCTGGCTGCAATGCTTCCACGAGCATTTCAAAGGGCAAATCCTGATGAGCGTAGGCAGACAGTGCCATTTCCCGAATACGCAGGAGTAATTCGTTAAAACTGGGATTAAGAGATAAATCAGTCCGCATGACTAAAGTGTTGACAAAAAAGCCAATTAACCCTTCTATTTCAGTGCGATCGCGGTTAGCAATTGGTGTCCCGACCAAAATATCTTCTTGTCCCGTGTAGCGATACAGCAAGGTATTATATGCCGCTAACAAAGTCATGAATAGGGTACAACCTTGCTTTTGACTCAGTTGCAACAACCGTTGAGTTAGTTCATCAGACAGGGCAAACTCCATATTTGCGCCGTTGAAAGTCTGCACAGCAGGTCTAGGCCTGTCTGTGGGTAATGGCAAGAATGTGGGTGCATTTGCCAATTGTTGTTCCCAGTAACTCAATTGGTTTTCTAGTACCGAGCCTTGCAACCATTGTCTTTGCCAAATTGCAAAATCTGCGTACTGAATTGGCAGTGGCAACAGGGTAGGGTGTTGACCGATTAAATAAGCATTGTACAGTGCTTGTAACTCCTGGAAAAACACACCTATTGACCACCCATCACTGACAACGTGATGCATACACACTAATAACCACTGTTCTGTCTCGGACAGCACTACTAATGTGCCTCTGATTAATGCTTCTGACTCTAAGTCATAAGGAAGAAGCGCTTGTTGTTGGATTAATTTCTGTGCAGCAGTTTTTTGTTCTGTTAAAGGTAAATGCTTTAAGTCAACAACTGTAAATGTCCAATTCGTCTCTGTTTGAATGATTTGAGTAGCTTGTCCATCAACTGTAATAAAGTTGGTGCGTAAGGCTTCGTGGCGATGAATAATTTCAACTAAGCTTTGTTCTAAGGCCGCTTGATTGAGGTTTCCTAATAGACGCAACCCGAAGGGGATGTTGTATATGGCACTGTTCGGCTCGAACTGGTCTAAAAACCACAACCGTTGTTGGGCGAATGACAGTGTTATTTCTGCATTGTTTGCCCGTCTTAAGATGGGTGGTGCAGCAAATTCTAAGTCTTGTTGCTGTAATTGCTGAATTAATGGCGCTAACTGGGCAATTGTTGGTGCAGCAAATAACTCACGCAATGGCAGTTCTACTTTCAAGCTGCTACGTACACGGGAGACGAGTTGCGTTGCGAGTAGCGAGTGTCCTCCCAAGGTAAAGAAGTTATCATGTCTGCCTACAAGCTCTACTTTCAGGACTTGTACCCAAATTTGTGCAAGGATTTCTTCAATTGGGTTACGTGGAGCTACATATTTCTCTCTTGATTCACTACTTGGCTCTGGTGCTGGTAAGGCGCGACGGTCTATTTTGCCGTTGGAGGTTAGAGGTAAAGATTCTAAGATGACGATCGCACTTGGTACCATGTATTCTGGTAGTTTGGATTTGAGAAAGCTACGCAGTTCTCTAACTGTGGGTGTCTGTTCTGGTTGCAGTACGATGTAAGAGACTAGGCGCTTCTCACCAGGAATGTCTTCGCGGACGATGACTACAGAGGTTTGTACATTTTGATGTTGGCTTAGTGCTACTTCGATTTCTCCCAATTCGATGCGGAATCCACGGATTTTTACTTGGTTGTCGATACGTCCCAGATATTCGATATTGCCATCTGGTAGATAACGAGCCAAATCTCCGGTTTTATAGAGGCGGGGACTGAGGACTGGAGACTGGGAACTGGGAACTGGAAATTGGGCTATTTTTCTCCTCCGCTCCCCTGCTCCCCTGCTTCCACTGAAGGGGTTGGGGATGAATTTTTCTTGTGTTAACTCGCTTCGGTTGAGGTAGCCTTTTGCTAATCCTGCACCACCAATATGCAATTCTCCTGGTACACCTACAGGTAATGGTTGTAAGTTTTGGTCGAGTATGTATATCTGAGTATTGGAAATTGGGCGACCAATGGGGACAATTTGTGGATAAATCTCACGCTGACAATTCCAGAAAGTTGCATCAATACAAGCCTCTGTTGGCCCGTAGAGATTGTGTAAATTTACATCTAGCTTACTTAATAAGCCTTCTTGGAGAGTAACGGGTAAGACTTCACCGCCACAGAACACGTGTTTGAGGGAGTGACAAGTTTCGATTCCTCCCTGTTGTAGAAGCATTTGCAGTAAAGATGGAACCAGTTGAATAGTAGTTACCTGCTGTTGGGCAATTAACCTTAAGAGATAAGCACTGTCAGTATGACCTCCTGGTTCAGCTATTAACAACTGTCCACCTGCTAACAAT
>NZ_NOLI01000257.1:0-4981 GCF_002245975.1 Nostoc sp. 'Peltigera membranacea cyanobiont' 213
GAATTGGCGATTGGCGATTGGGAATTGGCGATTGGCGATTGGGGAATGGGGAATGAGGGAAGATGATGGGAAACAGGGGACAAGGTGACAAGGTGATTTGAGTGAGAATCTTGCAACAAGTCTTTCCCAATCGCCAATCGCCAATCGCCAATTCCCAATCGCCAATCGCCAATTCCCAATTCCCAATCCCCAATCCCCAATTCCCTAAATTAAACAGTTGCGATCGCAACTCCAAGCCATCCAGCAAATTTTTTTTGCTGTGTGGAGTTAGGACGATCGACAGGTTTTACCTGATATCGAGTGGGCTGTGGTGAGGTGAGGGTAATGGCATAAGTACGGAGTTCGTCTTGGTGGAAAACTGTAACTTGGATGGTATCGTTTGGTTGGTAATCTTTCAGGCGATCGCTTAAACTATTTCCCGTTACTTTAATCCCATCAATTGCTAACAACTCATCACCTGCATCAATTCCCCCTATTTGTGCAGGTGAATCAGTTTCCACAAACTTAATCATCTCCCGCCCATTGTCTGTATTTATTCTCACACCCAGGTAAGGTTCTTCTTGCTGTTCAGCTACCAACTGTAAGCCAAAGGGTTCCAAATACTGATTAAAAGGCAAATCATCAATACTATCAATGTAGCGTTTAAAGAAATCAGTCAAATCGATTCCGGCAACAGATTCTATAACATCCTGCAACTGTTCTGGGGTATAGCCAATTTCATCTTTGCCAAATTGCTGCCACATTTTCAGCATCACGTCATCGAGGGAACGCTGATTGTTATGAGTAGACCGAATCAGTAAATCCAGCAACAACGATACCATTTCTCCTTTTAAATAGTAAGAAATTTGGGAATTACCGCTATTAGCATCGGGGCGATAGAGTTTAATCCAGGCATCAAAACTCGACTCGGAAACGGGTTGTACCTTGCGCCCCGGTGTCGTTTCATATCTGGTAATTTCTTTACTCAAGTTATTCAAAAACGACTTAACATCATAAATTCCTGCCCGCAAAGGAATTAACAAGTCGTAGTAACTAGTAGTACCCTCACAAAACCACAATGACGGTGTGTAATTTTCTTGGTCGTAATCAAAAACCTCTAATGCTTTTGGGCGAATTCGTTTGACATTCCACAAGTGAAAGAACTCGTGGGCTACCAATTGCATAAAGCGATCGTATTTTTCTTGAGCGCGAAACCCAAAACGTTGGTAAATTAAGGAGCAAGAGTCTTTATGCTCCAAACCGCCAAAAGCTTGGCTAAATAAATGTAGCAAAAACACGTATCGTTCATAAGGCAAACCGCCGAACATCTGCGCTTCTACCTGAACAATTTTTTGGATATCAGCAATTAATTGCTGAACTTGGTAATTACCTTGCCCCCAAATTGCCAGTTCGTGGGGTTTTCCCAAGACTTCAAATTTATACAATTGGTGGCTACCAATCTCAAAGGGAGTATCCACCAGAGTATCAAAATCGCTAGCCAAGAAAGTATTTTTTTCTTCACCAACGTGAGGTAGAGCAGTAGTTACCTGCCATTCCGAGTGTGGTGGTACGATGGTGACGCGAATGGGTAGCTTATCGGAGCCTGGTATTCTGAAAAATAGTGCCGCCCCATTGAAATAACCGTGGGTGGCATCCAAATGATTTGTCCGTACCGATAGCTCATTGGCAAAAATGCGGTAGCGGACAGTTAATTCTGAAACACCAGTTTTGTCTACCTGCCAGTGATTTTTACTGATTTTCCGCCAAGGTAAAGGCTTACCCTCTGCAAAAGCCACAAAATCCTGTAAATTCTTGGCATATTCCCGAACTAAGTAGGAACCGGGTGTCCATACTGGCAATTTTAAATCGAGAATCGGCGAGAGGTAATTGACAAGGCGTAAAGTCACTTCAAACAGATGGGTTTCTGGTTGGGACATTGCTACCAGGTAATGAATCGTTGGCCCAGTTACCTCGATGTAGGTTTTGGGACGAGTTGCTGTTGCTTCAGTCATCTTGTTTGCTGAGGTAATTGTTAATAGGCTACGAGATGCTGTGCGATCGCGCAGCATCTCGTAGAAAAGACAGTATTATAAGTTTTGATTCCACAGATAAATCCGCTTTCTCTCAAATAAAGATTACACTTTATTTCTTTTGCATAACTAATATACTACTTATGCATTGTACATAATTACTACAGGCAATTTGAGTATTTCAGCCATATTTAGCAGTCTGCGATGTTTACGACGGGCTAGGCTACGCACCAGAAATTTTACCGACGCAGATTCCGATGTCTGGTTTCCCCTCCTGTACAGACAAAAAAATCGCATCTCTTATTTACACCTTACTCCCTTGCTCATCTGTAGAGTAAAATTGTTGAGCATAAAAACGGGCATAGCGTCTTTCCTGAGACAAGAGGGAGGTGTGAGTAGCAGGGCATCGTTTTTGTTGGGCCAATAATGGGAACATCCAAGCTTAAGCTTTTCCTTCCCCCACAATTGGCATTGCTGCCATCTCAACATCGGGACACAATTGGCGCAGGGTTTGAATCACATGAGAGGTGTGGTTGTCCTCTCCGTGGCCGTTACTGATAAACAAGATTCGCTTAGAAAGCATCTTGGGATTTGGATAGGTCTAACATGCTTGCCTGGTGAGATTTTAAACCTACATTGGGTGACTAGGCCAAGAGAGTCAAAAAATTTATTTGTATCGCTAAATAAATAAAGCAATCACACTTTGCCCGCCAAGTTCATCAACTGTTTGAAGTTCACAAGATAATTGATGTTCTTGGCGCTATCAATCTTAATCCACCCTTTTTCATGGAGCTTTTCCATGATTTTGGTAGTTTCTTCAACGCCAATTTCTGTCACCTCTGCTAAATCTTTAAAGGGAATGTTAAAAATTTCTCTTCCTAAGTCTGATTCCTGGCCATAGTTTTCACCTAAAGTCACTAGGGTATGGGCGAGTTTGACTGCTGGTGGTGAAGACCGCATTTGTAAACGCTGATTAATTTGCCGCAATCGTCGCACCATCAGTTGCAACATTCGGTGATGTAGCTGCGGGTCTTTAAATAATATTTGAATAAAACGCTCTCTAGAGATACTAAGCAAGTTTACGGGTGAAAGAGCAATGACATCGGTTGAGCGTGGAGATTCATCCAAAATTGCCATTTCTCCAAAAAAATCGCCACGACCAAAAATTGCCAGAGCTACTGAATCTTCCCCGACGGTACGCCGGACTTTGACCCAACCAGAAACCACGAAATAAACGGCATTACCCCAGGCATCTTCCATCACAACGGCTCGCCCTGATGGATATTCATGTTCAATTGCAACGTTGAGCAGCCATTCCAAGGTTTGTGGGTTGGCTGTACTCATCAAGGGGAAAAGTTCACTAAAAACCTCGGTTAGCATGAAATATCTGCAAGAAATGGATTCAAGAGCGTAAAACTAACTTCGCTATCATAAGTTCATTTAAACCGTAATTTTACTTAGAATTGGATCGCAAAATCTGTATTTATTTGATCTTAAACTCTAAGGCTGATCGGTCTAGAATTCTATTACAACATAACAATTATGTATGCGATCGAAATCAGAGGTTTCACTTACAGACTTATGATTTGCTATTTGTTGGTGGATTGCTATCTAGTACCAAGATTTTGATCTGTTGGTCTAAATTTTTCACTAATTGAGTCAGGGCAATTAAAGCCTCTGATTGCTGAGAATCAAGGCTGGGATTCAGTAAAAGCCGTTCTTGTAGTTCATGTAACTTGAAACTTAGCTGCTGAGAAATTCCTAAAGCATCGCGGCTCAGGCGCGTCAATTGTTGTTGTTGATAAAATTTTAGTGCTGCTCCCCGCAGAACTTGGAGTGTTGCCTCTTCACCGTAGATTCCTGGCATGATTCGCAAGCGTAATAATAAGCGGTTTTTTTGATATACGTATTCCTTCTCTACCTGTTTTGGTTCTGCAACCGTGGTAAGAGGTAGGGAAGCAAACCGCTTTAATTCATTCAGTACTCCTTGGAAAACAGAGAGTGGCAGTTTGTCTAAAACAGATTGCAAAATCCCATTATCACTCCACAGTATCCTGCCTTCGTAAGCTTGTCTTTCTAAATACAGGCGACCAATTCCCCCACTGAGAATTCGTCCTAGTAATTCTTCTAGTAATTTTTTGGGCGGTAGTGTTGACAGCAACTCAATCGGACTAAGTAATTCGGGAACTTGTGTAGGCAAAATCGGTAAATTGTTTGGTGGTGCTACCACGGATGTCTCGCCCTCTAGACTCCTCGTAGTTTGAGACGCTCGATCTAGCTCTGGGATCGGAGGCAAGTCTACACGCTGCCCAGAATGTTGGCGCTTTTGTGTCTCAAACACCATCAATGTTGGTTGCTGATTTGATTCTAAGTCGGCATTTATGGAGGGAATCGGTTTGTCAGCAATGCTAGCTGCGTTATTTTGTTGGGAAGAGTCCTCTGTTGGCTGATACACCTGTTGGGCATCTAGCTGGGATGTATTCTTATGGCTGAGGTAGGCTGATAGTATTCTGCGGTGTGCGTCGGCTGCGATCGCTTCAATCACCATTGTGCAATTGATATAAGACAAAATGCGACCAGCATAATCTAGTGCCTCGCTATCTTGTGGATGAACCATACCTAGCAAGAAGTTTTTATCTTCTAATCGAAAGGGCAAAATCTGGTGGTAAAGGCAAGCTTCAAAGGATAAAAGATTATCAATAAGTTGGAAGATTCGATCGCGTTCCTCCCCTTCTTCCCAACTAGTTTGAGCGACAGTTAGCATTTGCTGTCCATTTGCTGCGGTATTATTTAGTTCGCCCTCTGAAAACAACATAGGTTTGATTGTGTTGTGTTTATTTATATTTTGCCTCTAATTTAGTAGGTAGTTAATAAAGATACTTTGTCAGATTGTTAAAATTTCAATTATATATACTTAAGTAGACGTAAGTAGAAGATGAATTTTAGATTATAGAATGGGGATAATACTGAGG
>NZ_NOLI01000258.1:0-4978 GCF_002245975.1 Nostoc sp. 'Peltigera membranacea cyanobiont' 213
GTTGTTCTATTACCCCTCCGACTCTTGCAATACCTGTTTAAACTCTATTCTCCGTCTTCCTAAAAGAGTCGCACCCAATTGATAACTGATTTGATAAGGCTAATTAAACCTTTGGAATCATCCTCAAACTTGCTTGAACACAGCAGTAAGCCAATGATTTCTGTGCTGATAAACCAGTTGCAATCACGTCGCTGCTTGCTAGTATTGGATGCATCTGAAGCTTTATTTCAAAGGAATAACTTCCAGCATCGGCTAGAGTATGGACTATTTTTTCGTCGTTTAACAGAGGAGTTATCCGAGAGCTGTGTACTCTTAACTAGTCGAGTTTTCCCCGATCAGCTTGAAAGTTTGATAGCGGCAGAACTACCTATTGACTTTTTGAGAATTGAAGGTTTGGAGGTAAATGCCGCTTTGCAACTTTTATCCAGCAAAGGATTAACTGACAAGGAAAAGTGCAATAAGTTAATTAAAACTTATCGTGGTAATCCTACAGAATTAAAAGCAGTAGCTAATAGAATTCATCATTTCTTTGCTAGTAGCGCAGAAAAGTTTTTTGAAAATCCAACTACTTTGGTTAGCGATCAGTTTCAAGAAATGCTTAATCAGGTGTTTAGCCAACAAGTATTGAGCAAAACTCAAAGACAAATTATGATTTATCTAGCAGAAGAACTAACCTTGGATTCAAGTCCTGTCAATTTTACCAAATTATTAATAGATATGAATAATAAACAGAAAGAATTAATGTCAACCTCAGATTTAATTAGAGCTTTGGAAGTCCTCGAAAAAAACTCATTGATTGAAAGTAACAGAGATTCAGTTACTAAAGAAATTAGTTTTACTCTACAACCAGTGATTAAAAAGTATATTTTGACAGATCCGCTAGGATTGGTGCATACATCTGACACTTCATCAGAATTAGCAATCGCATCTTAAGGGAGGTAGCTATGATTGCAGGAAAACTAGAAATAACAATCAAAATCAACGAACTGCCACAATCTAACATAGTAGAGAATGGTTGGCAACAATTTGAACTTGACTGTGATGATCGCATCATTTCAATTACAGTCAAACCTAAGATTTGGAAGAAACTGACCGATGCTGCTAGTAATTACCCACAGTGGGTTGCAGCGATCGCTGGTAAACTTGGTCAGCAAACAGAACATGGGTTCGTACTAGAAGAACCCAACATACAAGTTTTTGAGCGCAAGCCCAAGGCAGAAATGACCTCTGCTGTAGGTGCTGCTTCTTGAAAAAGTGATTACCCAATCAGGGTAAGCTGGAAGAAACACTGGTAAATATGGAGGAATCAAACAAAAAAAATCAGAATCTCGTTAGATACGGAAAGACCACAAGTTATGTAAAATCAAGCTAATTAAAAGGAGGTATGGAGGTGAAGATACAACAGTACGAGAACTTAACGCAGAAAGCGCCAGTAGGGAGTAGCGCTTTCTGCGGGTCTTAAATTCCATATAACCTCAGAGCGGGGTTGATCTCGAAGCAACAAAACAAGTGGTATTTATAGTTTGGCGACTGTCATTCCACTAAGTTTGTCCGAGAGTTTTTACCGCGCTACCAGATCCATTATAGGATCTGCCGCTTGGAAAGTCCATTCCTTGCGGTGTGTTTTTGCTGTCAAAATTCATTAATTTTAGGTAAAGTAAAGTTTGGTTAAGAAATCCCGAAAATCGTAGCAAAAAGCAGTAGCAGCGCGAAGAACAGTTACCAGTTATCAGTTGGAATTCACAGTCCTTGATAACTGTCAACTGATAACTGATGCAATCCCCTCTGAAGCTTGTCAACCAAGTTATCAGGGAAAAATATCGTGAAAAATGACATAAGGCCAATACAACAGGGTGTCGGGATTAAGGTGACATCAAATTTTTTTTCAAACCACTCTCCTTGTGCTAATGATGGGAGAGAAATATGCTGACACTAGATAGAGAAGAAACCAAATCAGCACTTGATTACGACTTACTCAACAGCAGTATCAAAGACACCTTCGCTACTCTTGACCAATTTGAGTTGCAAGCAGTAGAACTCTGTCGCCTCATGCATGACGAGCAGATGTACAGAATCGCTGGGTACAAAAACTTTGAACAATATTGCCAAGGCGAATTGCATGTATATGGTGGCTATCGGCGTATAAATCAACTCTTAGGAGCATCAAAAGTTATTGTTGCAGCAGGGGAGTTGGGGTCACAGATTAAAAATGAGCGCCAAGCCCGTCCTCTTTTGAGGTTAGCCAAAGAACCAGAAAAACTTATTGCTGCTATAAGACTGGCTCTTGAATCAAACCCAGACCCAACTGAATCAGATTTTGCTGCTGCGGCTAATATTGTTGCTCCAATGCCAAGAGGAAAAAAGCCATTCCATTCAGAACCATTGGTTCCCAAAAATCAGGAACCATTGGTTCCCAAAAATGTCAAAGTCACAATTTCATCACCAGAACATCCCCGTTATGGAGAATCAGGAGTAATTGAGGCTTCGGCTCCAAATAATTCGCAGCAGATTGTAACTTTCGCTGATGGTGAAAGGCTGCTGGTAAACAACACTGATTTGGATGCCGCAATTGTGTCCCAATCAAGTCAGCGCACATATCCACCAGAATACACCGAAGCCATCGCAGCACTCAAAGAGCAACACAAACTTGAGTTAGAGCGCTTGGAGCAGGAATTGAGAATTGGACTACAAGCAGAAGTGTCGGCTAGAGCCGAAGCCCAAGTAAGTGAGCAAATCCAATCTATGCATTTCCTGTACAAGGAGCAAAAAGAGCAGAATATCCAGTTGCAGCAACGATTGGATGAGATGGAAGGGAAGAGATTGCTAGAAACTGAGAATCAGCAACTCCACCAACGTATCCAGGAACTAGAACACGCCTTACAGGAACGCCCTCAACAGCAGTGGGGAAATACCATGACCCAACAGGCTACTAAAGTGTTGAACAAGCAAGTTTTACAAGCTCTTGAGAAAACCATTGACCTGCGCCAGCTAGCTCTTGAACCACCCAAAGAAAATGCAACTGAATGTCTGCGGCTCATGGGCATGGCACTGAAAAACCTAAGCGTTGCCATGAACAACACCCAAGCTCTTGAGGCTGCGGCGATAATTTTGGGTACTAGTCCCACACAGTTAGCCGTCGCAACAAGGACGGAGCAATTACAACTATTACCCCAGGCTATTAGGGAAATTAGGCAAGTACTTGCTCGTCTTGAGTTTACATGGCAGGACTTTTGGGCTGTGGCTGAAAAATACGAGGTGATAAAAGCAGACTACTGGGATCTCCTTACTACCGAGGAGACTGATTTAATCACACAAGCCCAAAAAAACAGTGAACAGTTCTCACTGTTAACAGTTAACAGTTAAGCTAATCGTCATTCATTTTTCCAGGTTGATTCGCTTGTAGTAAGGACAACCCTACGGGTTCAGCTCCCGCAGGAAAGCCATGCTTTTATGCAACTTAAATGCTCCGTCCTTATCGCTGCTGATGCGGATACTTGATGACTGATGACTGATGACTGATAACTGATAACTGATAACTGATGAATGCGGCATAGATGCAATGTCGCCCAAATTGTCATGGAAAAATAAAGGGAGAAAATGTGAATACAAATAAAAATGCTTTTAAGTGTGGCAACTTTGAGCCGAAACCAGATTGCAAGGTATCAGTTGAGCATCAGCGACACCCAATTGAATACCCAAACAACCTCAAGGCTCCCGAATACCATGAGTTATATGTTGGTAGCGCCATTCATCCGGCGCTGATTAAGCGCAACTTCTTCCACATCGAGGGAGAATCGGTTTACGACTACCTGTTCATCTCTGATAAAATCCCTCGCAAAAATGCCGGTCGAGTCACAGATCCATACATTAAAATGTATCAGCATCTATTACTGGGTGGGACATGGATTCAGTCACTTGACCCGTTGAATAATTGGCTCCCAATGGAATGGGGGCGCATTAAGCCCAACTTCCCCCGCATTGATTGGCAAAAAGGGAAACCCGTCAAATACGAATCACCCCCCAAGACAGCTAACCGCGTCACCTACTTCGATATTCCCAACTGCATATTAAATCTTATTGCACGGCGCTACAACATCCCCTCAGTTACAGAAGTGCTTTTTGCAAAACGTGGTCAGAAGCTGCATATTAAAAGTCGAAGAAAAAACGCTCTCTATGCTGCCAACTTCCGGAATTCGCTCTCATACGCGCAGTCTAGTTCCCTTTTAGCACTGTGCAGAAAAGACATACTCAATCCCCTAATGTTTTGGTTATGGGTAAAGCAGCACAAACTGAATTTCATCGACTCTCACCAGAAAGATATACAACTTACCTTCTGGGAGTGGGTAAAACAACATCCAGAGATTCCGATTATCTTATGCGAGGGTGAGAAGAAAGCCGCTTGCTTGCTGAGTCTGGGATTTGTAGCGATCGCACTCCCGGGAATTTGGAACGGGCGCGTGGGCCAACAAGATTTTGATGAACGGTTGCATCCTGACTTAGTACCAATGGCTCTCTCTGGGCGCAAGTTCATAATTTTTTTTGACCACGAGACTTCTTCTAAAACCAGGTGGTTGGTATTTCAAGCTACTGTTCGCACTGCAAAAGCAATTGAGTCTGCTGGTTCTGAATGTGAAGTTGCATTACTGCCGGGGCCAGAAAAAGGCGTTGATGATTTTGTAGTTAGTCGCGGTGTTAATGCGAATGCCCTGCTAACTGCAATTATAGATGATGCCAAATCACTCAAAGATTACCAGCGATCATATCGGGCTAAGAAATGGGGACTTAGCAAATACAAACCGGATGTCACTGTTAATGTATTGTATCTCTCTGAGGCTTTGTGCATTCCTGAACTTGAAGAAAAATGCTTGAGAGTGCCTGAGCTTTATGAGCTTGAAAAGGAACAACTTTTCACGCCATCTATAAAAGGACATCCTCCAAACAAGGAGTCTACCGATTCTGGCGGAGTTGATTCATCCAA
>NZ_NOLI01000259.1:0-4966 GCF_002245975.1 Nostoc sp. 'Peltigera membranacea cyanobiont' 213
GTGTCAGCTACGCTATATCTGCCCCGTGTTGGAGGAGTTGCTAGAATGATTGACCATGACAGGCTTTTCAAAGAATTAATATCTACATTTTTTGTTGAGTTTCTCGATTTATTCCTGCCTCAAGTAGCCAGCCAAATAGACCGCGATTCTATCCAGTTTTTACCCCAAGATGTATTTACTGATGTCACATCTGGCGAAAAGAAAGAAATTGATTTGCTAGCGCAGGTGCGTTATCAGCAACAGGAAACTTATTTTTTAATTCACGTTGAAAATCAGTCTTATACTGAGTCAGAATTTACCAAGCGGATGTTTAAGTATTTTGCACGCTTGCATGAAAAATATGATTTAGTGCGACTCGTTGGCTATAAACCAAGCCTAGTAAGCCTTTGGGAGGATTAGCCGCATAAGACTCTTGTGAATCTTATGATAACTGAATAACAATATGGGAGCATAACCCATCCTCTAAGTGCTGGAGTGAAAGCATATTCCCTACTGTAGAGACTAGCCATCAATCGGTAAAGCGGGAATAAAAGGCGAAAGTACTGCAAGCCTAACGCAGTAACCGTCAAGCAAAGTATCCATGAATAAAGCTACGGCTTAAAGACACGTCCGAATCATCGTTAATTTTAAATAGCGCAATTAGGCTGAATCGCTATAACCAAAATGGTAAAGGATATGGGATTGGCAGCTTAAATCCTGACCAGTTAGCACCCCTAACAAACCCGGTGAAGAGTGTCATTCTAAAGATACATAGCATTGTTATTCGGAACGAAGTAACCCGTTATTTACTCTCAGATGGTCGAATATCTGAGGAGGTGCTAACCGGATGTAATAACGCGGTGAGATTGAGTAAGAAGCGAAAGCTTAGTCGTAATGATTAAGAGATGCTGACGTACTCACGATGATTTGAAAGGATTGGTCTGACTAGGAAGTATATATGTCTAAAACGAGTTTAAAGACTACGGCGGAATGGAATACGATACAGTGGCGCAAGCTAGAGCGTAGCGTATACAAGCTTCAGAAAAGAATATACCAAGCTTCTCAACGTGGTGATGCCAAGGCAGTTCGCAAACTCCAAAAAACCCTGATGAGGTCTTGGTCTGGAAAAGCCCTTGCAGTACGGAAAGTTACCCAGGATAACCAAGGAAAGAAGACGGCTGGTGTAGACGGTGTAAAATCCCTGAAACCATCAGCCAGACTCACTTTGGTAATGAATCTGAAGCTAAACCACAAGGTTAAGGCAACTCGTAGGGTATGGATTCCTAAACCCGGAAGCGTTGAAAAACGCCCTCTAGGAATTCCCACAATGCAGGATAGAGCAACTCAAGCGCTTGTCAAACTGGCACTAGAACCAGAATGGGAGGCAAAATTTGAACCTAATAGCTATGGCTTCCGACCCGGACGCAGTGCCCATGATGCAATCGAGGCAATATTTAATAGCATCAGATACTCTAATAAATGGGTCTTAGATGCCGATATATCAAAATGCTTCGACAAAATCAACCACGAAAAATTACTGACTAAAATCAATACATTCCCAACCATGAGGAGGTTAATAAAAACATGGTTAAAAGCTGGAGTATTTGATAATGGTCAATTCTCAGAAACCAATGAGGGAACCCCTCAAGGTGGTGTAATATCCCCACTACTAGCAAACATTGCTCTACATGGGCTAGAAAAACTAGTAAAAGATTTTACAGCCAGCTTAACAGGAAGAAGCAAGAGGGAAAACGGAATAAACAGCATATCCCTAATCAGATATGCTGATGACTTCGTAATTCTTGCACCTTATGAGGCTCACATAATATTACTCAAGGAAAGAGTAAAAGAGTGGTTAGGAGAAATGGGACTGGAATTAAATTCTAACAAAACCCGCATTGTCTCAACTTTCAAGTTCTTTGATAGAGTAAACTCCCAATATATAGGATTTAACTTCCTTGGTTTCCATGTGAAACAATACAAAGTGGGGAAGAATAACTCTGGAAAAAACGGACATGGCAAGAAGTTAGGATTTAAAACACTCATCAAGCCCAGCGACAAAGCAATAAAGAAACACTACGACGACATAGCCAGAATAATCGATAACCACAAAAGCGCTCCACAGGAAGCACTAATCAGTAAACTTAACCCGGTAATAAGGGGATGGGTAAACTATTATTCAACAGTTGTGAGTAAAGAGATATTTTCAAAGTTAGGCAGACTAGTGTATCTGAAGTTAAAACGCTGGGGAAAACGCCGTCATTCCAAGAAATCAGGTAGTTGGGTAGCCAATAAATATTGGCACACAGTAGGCGGCGAAAATTGGGTATTTGCAGCAACAGAGAACGGTGAAGTCACAGTGAAGCTATTCAAACACTCACAAAAAGAAATTGTGAGACACGTAAAGGTAAAAGGTGACGCTTCACCGTTCAATGGAAACTTAAAATACTGGAGTGCAAGAAAGGGCAATAATCCCCTAGTACCTAAAAAGATAGCAACACTACTCAAGAAGCAAAAAGGGAAATGTGCCCACTGCGGACTGTACTTTAGAGAAGACGATTTAATTGAGATTGACCATATTATCCCTAAATCAGTTAGTGGAAAGGATATATATGATAATCTACAAGCCTTACATAGGCATTGTCACCACGTTAAAACTGCCACTGACAACTCTTATGACCGACATAAGAGCGATACAGAAACAAATGTGATGTGGTAAGCGGGAAGTACCCATGACAAGGGTCAAGTCATTGAGGAGCCGTGTGAGGTGAAAGTTTCATGCACGGTTTTGAAGACCAGCAGGACTGGTGACAGTCTTGCTGAGTTTAATCCAATTTATCCAGTTGTAATTTTCTCCTTCGATGAACCAAAACGTGCTGAATCCCAAAATTATCGTGTCACGTTCGGCGAGTTAAAGGTGCTGGAATTTCAGTTTGCAGCAATTCAATTAAATCGTCTGAGTTGGCGGGATTTTCTAACGCAGCCAAATCCGGTGGCAGCGGCGTTGATGGCGAAGATGAATATTGCGGTGTCAGAACGTCCGCAGGTGAAGGCGGAATGTTTGCGGTTACTGACAACTTTAAGGTTAGATCCAGCACGGATGCAATTAATTTCGGGGTTTGTTGATACTTATTTGCGGCTTGATGATACTGAGAAGCAGGTTTTTCAAGCGGTGATTAGTACAATGGGATTAGATGAACGAGAGGAAGTTATGCAGATTGTAACAAGTTGGCAACAAGAAGGTGTGGAAATCGAAAGAAGGGAAACAATTTCGACGCTTTTAAAAGTACGTTTTGGAAATTTAGATAGTGAGTTAGAGGCAATTATTCCTCAGTTAATGCAGTTATCTANAGGAAGAATATCTTGGCTTACTTTTACAGGCTGATCGTGAAGAATTATTATCGCGGTTTCAAAGGTAATCGTAATTGAATAAAAGCGGGTGTGCTATTTAGTACAATTACGAATCTTTTTTGCTATTTCAGTTCAACTCAACATTATGACTGTTAATATGGTGTCCATTATGTGATGGCTCATGTTTCCTGTGAAGTAATCGTTCCCTCTCTAAAATCGTAACTTCTAGCTCACTGGCACGTTCTTCTGAAAGTGGAAATATCTCCTCCCTCGTTTTTAGATTACCTCGACAAATCGTCCGCTTACCTTCATTTCGGACAATAAAATCACACTCTTGTTTGAGCGAAAAATAAGCTGATGTATTTATTAGATACATCAGCTTTTGAATTATCCCAAGATTTCAATCACAGCCGCTAGAATAGCTGATGCTTTGTCTGAAACCGGAATGAATAGGCGCTTTTGCCAGTTGATGATCTCGGTGAAACATCCAGCAGCTAAAAGCCGCTCTGCCAGTGAAATAGCATTAACCAGTTCTATGCGAGGTTCACCAGCAATGAAAGAACGTCGCAAGGTTACACCACCCGGCAATTGCTGTGTATATCTCTCGTTCAGTACCAGCTTCACAAGTTCTGCTGGGCTTAACAACTGGTTCTTCAGACCGAGTTGCTCTCGCACAGTTTGGATGTCGGAAGCATTCACCACCCGACCAAGAATTTTCTGTCCATCGCTGGTTTGTAGTCGGAATACTCGACTATTTTGCTGTGGTAGGATTTTCCAGATAGGCAACAAAATACCGGTGACTAAATGCAGGTAATCGGTTGTGAATTTGGGCAGTGTGTCCACTTCCTTCGACCACCCTGCGACGAACGTATCGACACAAACCGCTTTCCAAGTGGAAGATTCTAAATCCTTGACTGGTATACGGGTTTCTTTTTGGGGACGGACGAGTAACACTCTTGGTACAACACCACCATCAGCGTCGTAGATACTATGTGTCGGAATTAATACAGCAGCATGACCAGACTTGGTGTTAACCATCAATTTCCCCTGGTACATACTGGCAAACTCAAGCATTTCGTCAGCCGTTCTGATGTGGTTCTTCTGAGTGCGTTCCACTTTCAAGTAATTGGTGACGCTACCAGTTTGAGCATGAGTATATACAGCTTCCTGGCTCAATACAGTAAACCGTTCAGCCCGTAAAGTTTCCACACCCATCTCATAGACCCCTGCGGCGATCGCTGCTTCAATCTGTTGACTTAGCAACAACTCAAAACGCTCGAAAATGATGTTTTGCATATCGATGCGTAAAGCCAGCAGCCGATTAAGGAATTGCCGCAATGGGGGCAAGTCGATTTTCATCCCGCCTTCATGAGAGGTTAAGCACAATCCAGTCATTTGCTCAAACTTTCCTAAAGGGACTTCATAAAATCGACCTTGGAATATCTGCTTGAACAGTTCATACAGTGCATATTCGGCGTAGTTTGACTCAAGGTTATCTTTGTTTGAAAATATTCCGTTACCTCCGGTTTGCCTTTGCCCCCTTGTGAGTGCGCCCAAGCTAGGGTGTTGACTTTGTGGGAAAATTGTCCACAAAAGTTCATGCAAATTCTGTGTCGTCATCCGAGGTTGAAAATAC
>NZ_NOLI01000026.1:0-67840 GCF_002245975.1 Nostoc sp. 'Peltigera membranacea cyanobiont' 213
GACTTGCAGCATCCTGGTGGATTTTGGCACTGGGTTTGGCAGCATAATGTACCAGTGACAATTGTAGAAGGTGTCAAGAAAGCGGGGGCATTACTGACTGCTGGTTATGCAGCGATCGCAATTCCTGGTGTTAACGCTGGATACCGCACCCCTACTGATGAGTACGGTACTGCCATTGGTAAGCCCTCTCTGATTCCCGACTTGAAATATTTCGCAACACAGGGGAGACAGGTTAACATCTGCTTTGACCAAGATAATAAGCCCGAAACTGTACAACGTGTCAGAACTGCTATCAGTCGCATGGGACGGCTGCTGGTAAATGAAGGTTGTTCGCTGCGAGTGATAGATTTACCGTTAGGGGCAGAGAAAGGGGTTGATGATTTTATTGTCGCCAAGGGTCAGCCAGCATTTGACGCAATCTACAACACAGCCGTTGCACTGGAGTTATGGGAGATTAAGCTGTTTACCTTGCTGACTTACCCGCCAGCGATCGCACTTAACCAACGTTTCTTGGGCCAGCTTCTCGTCCCCGAAGGTGAAAAACTGATTATCCTCAAGGCTCCCAAAGGTACTGGTAAAACTGAATGGCTGGCAACTGAGGTGGCGAAAGCACACGACCAAGAGAGACGGGTATTAATCATTACCCATCGTATCCAGCTAGGTGAGGCACTGTGTAATCGGTTTGGTGTTAACTATGTTACCGAAGTCCGCACGAATGAAACAGGTACATTATTAGGATATGGGGTGTGTGTGGATTCGCTGCATCAAGAGAGTCAGGCGCGATTCAATCCTAATGATTGGTCAAATGATGTCATTATTATTGATGAGTGCGACCAAGTATTCTGGCATTTGCTCAACTCTGGTACTGAAGTCCAGAAGCGGCGTGTGTCTGTTCTCAAAAACCTCAAGCAGTTAGTACAGAATGTTTTGGGTAGCAGTCAGGGAAGGATTTATCTGTCTAGTGCCGATGTTTCAGACACGGATGTGAAGTATGTTTTATCACTCGCTGGGGAATATCGAGTTAACCCGTTTGTAATCGTAAACAACTATCGTCACGTAGCTGGCAATTGTTACAACTACTCTGGAAGTAACCCGAAAAATCTCATCGCTGCACTGGACAAGGCGATTTCTAAAGGTGGGCATCATTTACTATGCTGCTCTGCTCAAAAAGCAAAATCCAAATGGGGAACCCAAGCGCTTGAAGAACGTTTTCGCCGCAAATTTCCACACCTGCGGATTCTGCGAATAGACAGCGAATCCGTTGCTGATCCATCTCATGCGGCTTTCGGCTGTATTGCTCATCTGAACGAAATTCTGACTCAGTATGATTTGGTTATTGCCTCTCCAAGTTTAGAAACTGGGGTCAGCATCGACATTAGAGGACATTTTGATGGTGTTTGGGGAATATTTCAGGGTGTGCAACCGGTTAACTCTGTGCGGCAGATGTTGGCAAGGGTTAGGGAGACTGTTGACCGTCACATTTGGGTGAGAGAGTGGGGGATGTCTGTTGTGGGCAATGGTTCTACATCAATCGGAGGATTACTCAGAAGTCAACACGTCGCAACACAGGCGAACATTGCGCTGTTGTCGGCGGCCGATAATGACGACTATAGCTTTGTTGACCAGAACTTCCAGCCAGAGTCATTGCAGACTTGGGGTAAGCGTGGTTCTGTAATCAACGTTGAGATGCGGCGCTATCGAGAGTCTGTGCTTGCGGGTTTGGTCGAAGATGGGTATACCGTTATCGATGCTGACGATGCTGATGACGATGAAAGTGGGGCAGTAATCGAGTCGGTTAAAGCGGCAAGTGAGCAATTGTATACTGCTGAATGTCAGGCGATCGCGGATTCTCCAACCATCTCTGATGCCGAACTTAAGAAGTTGCAAGACACAAGAGCGAAAACCAAGACCGAACGACATCAGCAGTGCAAGGCGGAATTGTCCCGTCGTTATGAAGTTGAAGTTACGCCTGATTTGGTTGAGAAGGATGATGACGGGTGGTATCCTCAACTGAGGATGCACTACTATTTGACGCTGGGGCGAGAGTTTTTGACCAACCGTGATGCTAAACGGGCGAAAGCGCAATTGGAAGCAGGTGAGAATTCGATTTGGAAGCCTGATTTTAACAAGGGGCAGTTATTACCTGCTGTGTTGTTACTCGAAAATCTGAATCTGTTGCAGTTTCTTACGCCAGACGTTCAGTTACGTGGGTCTGATGAGAAGATGCTGGAATTTAAGGCACTGGCTGTAACGCATCGGCACGTTATCAAGAATTACTTGAATGTGACTATCTCAGAAAAACACACACCGATTGCGATCGCGCAGAAACTACTTGCCAAGATTGATTTGAAATTGGATTACGTTGGTCGGTTGGGTAAGCGTGAAAATCGGGAATGCGTTTATCGCTTTGTTGCACCTGATGATCAGCGTGATTCGATTTTTAGTCAGTGGTTAAATCGGGATGAACTGTTTCTTAGTGAGTCGGTGTCAGTCACCAATAATATAGAGTTCCCAACACAAGTGACTGGCACAATATCAGATGACATTCCCCAAACATTAAATCAGGTTGAAAGTCCTGCTACCCAAGCCTGGAAGGGGCTGAAGCTGAAAATGCGCCTTGGACTCGACAGCGCTGGTCGGTTCTACCAACAGATGCTTTCCCAGCTTGGTGAGGCTGTCGGCGTTGCTGATGGGGAGCCTTACTGGAATGGGTATTTGGGGCAGTGGCAGGTTTGGGTTAACTTTGGGAGCGGTTGTACGTCTGTGGTGTGCGATTGGTTAGCGGTGGTGGTTAACTGAAATCACACTTTCGACCAAGTTAACTTTGAGCCTGAACCAAAATCGGTAAGGTAATCACAAATTCTGTGACAACGCCTGGGGTAGAATTAACTGCAAGTGTTCCACCGTGTTTTTCCACAATAATAGATTTTGCGATCGCTAACCCTAACCCCGTCCCTTTACCAACAGCTTTCGTCGTAAATAAATGGTCAAATATTTTGGATTTTACTTGTTCATCCATCCCCTTACCATTATCAAAAATGGCAATTTTAACTAAATTGTTTTCGACTGAGGTTGTAATTGTAATACAGTTAGGATTGGCTTTAATTTCTTCAAAACTACGTCCATGATTAGATTCATATAAAGCATCAATAGCATTTGCAAGCAAGTTCATAAATACCTGATTTAATTGACCAGGAAAACATTCAACCTGGGGCAAATCACCGTAATTGGTGATAACTTCAATTGCGGGGCGTTGTTCATTTGCCTTGAGACGATGTTTGAGAATAAGAATGGTGCTATCAATGCCTTGGTGGATATTGAAAGGCACTTTGTAATCTTGGTCTGCACGAGAGAAAGTGCGTAAGCTGGTGCTGATGTTTTTCAGGCGATCGCACGCCATAGACATAGAATCAATCATCTTGGGAAAATCTTCTAAACTATAATCCAAGTCGATTGATTCGGCGTGGTCAATGATTTCATCATTTTTGTTGGGTAAACTTGATTGATAAAGCTTTAAGTGTTCGATAATATCAGTAAACGTTGGTTTAGCTTGTTTTAGACTGGCAGCAATAAAACCGAGAGGATTATTCATTTCGTGAGCAACGCCAGCAACTAAGTTACCCAATGCAGACATTTTCTCGCTTTGCACCATTTGTAATTGAGCTTGTTGTAAATCTTGCAATGCTTGTTGCAAATCTTCTGATTTTTGCTGCGATTCGGCGAATGACTCCTCTAGCTGTTGGGCATAGTTCTGCGATCGCTCATAAAGTCGCGCATTTTCCAAAGAAATAGCGGCTTGAGCGCAAAGTAAATTCAGGAGTTCCACGCGATCGCTTGTGAAAGCCCCCGTCGCTAAATTATTTTCTAAATATAAAATGCCTATCAACTTCCCTTGATGCAAAATCGGACTACACAAGATACTCTTGGGCTGCTGACGAATAATATACGGGTCATTAGCTAAAGTCGGATCGGCGATCGCATCAGTCAGCACAATAGTTTGCCTGTTGTGCAAGACTTTGTAAATCAGCTTGTGGGGAATCTCCTGAGAATCTTCAAGCAGAAGGCGCTGCAACACGACTGGCTCCGTTCCAACAGTCATTGACCCTTTGATCAGCAGGCGTTCGTCTCGCAAGAGCATTAACACGCACTTCTCGGCTCCGGCATTTTCAATCACAAGAGAAAGCAACGATGAAAGCAGTTTGGACAGTTCGATTTCGCTTGAAATAGTTTGGGAAGCTTTGAGAATCGCGGCTAAATCTAGGGAATCACTGACGCTGCTAGAGGAAGAACTGGTAGAGGTGACTGTTCCTAATCCAAAGACGGTTTCGTTAACCGAGAAAGTAGTGCGAGTTTGTTGCAGGATGGGAGCCAGCAGATAGGGATAGCGTTTTTCCAAGTCGGCGACTTTGGCTTTTGCACCCCAATGGGCATAACAATAGTAGGCTTGGATCGTGTATTCCGTAGCTATTCGTTCTTTGCCCCAGTCGAGGTAAAACTTGGCGGCAAGTTCGTTAGCTAAGGCTTCTTCGTTGATAAACTGATGTTTTTTAGCCAGGGCAATGGCTTGATCATAACACTCAGTTGCTGCGACTTTTTCACCCAAAACCCGATGCTTTTCAGCCTCCACTAAATACCATTTATGCAAGTGGTTCATCGGAGCATTTTGCGCCCACTGGTGCAAAATCGTTTGATGGGTTGCGGCTTCGGCAAGCATTTGCGCTTGTTGGGCTTCGGGTTGAGTCGGGAAGAGTGCCAGCAGGGTGAGCGCAGCGTACAAATGGAAAATGGGGAAATGAACTATTCCCGATATTGTTATCAAATAGAGCTTGACCTGGGTGATGTTGTCAAGGGCAGCCTGATAATTGCCAAAGCTGTAGGCAAGCAGCAGCTTGTAGGTGTAGGCAATGGCAATCAGGCTCAGATCGTTATCCTGCTGGTGCTGCGGCAGCATCACCCTTTCATCGTAGGCAGTGCCAATTAAGCGATCGGGTTGGCTGACTGGTTCTCTTAAATGGTTCGCCATTTGCCGTATTGCGCTCAAATGATTATGCGCCGAATCTTGTTTTGCCTGAACCAGGGCAGCAGTGTAAGCAGCGAATTCGGTTTCCAAAGTATCCAGTTCTACACCTGCGAAAAGTGCCGTTCCCGCGTAACATACAATGTTAAAAGCCGCAGAGAGAATATCCCCTGTTTCCATGCCAGCCGTGTAGCCATCTTTCAGCGTCGGCATCGTTGCCCTTAGTGCTTCCTGGCGATGTTGGATGAACGTTCCAAACACGTTTAAAGTGAGGGACTTCATGCTCTGAGCATTCAACCGTTCCAACAACGAGAGAGCTAATCGACCAAACCCGTAGCCGGTTTTGACTTCGCCCAGAAACGCACACAACACCAGACCATGAACCCCATATCCTATCGTCGCGGCAGGTGCATTGCCAAAGGAGAGCGACAACCTCACCATCGTCGCGCTCAACAAGGGAAGCAACCCTGGCATTCCAAAGAACACGGGCCCGAACAACACCCTTAATATTTGCATGGCGGACTGAGCAGTGCGATCGCTCATCACGGGCAAGTCAATCAACTCGGCAATCTCTCTGCCGCTTTGTTGCTCCTTCAGAGCTTGGAGTGCTTGCCCAATCGTGGCTTCATCTACGTCTGTAGGGAATTCCACTCCCAATTGAGCAAGCGCCTCTTTGCCCACGGCGATCCCCTCTAACATCCGACTACTAGCCTGGTGCGATGCGATCTGAATTTCGTAAATCTTCACTTTGTCGAGAATCGTCCGTGCCTGCTGCAATACCAAAGCGGCAAGCTGTTCCATACTCTCAAGATCGCCATTTAAATAACTGGCTTCGGCTTTTGCCACATATAGGTTCAGCGTCAATTCATACTGAGTTTCCCAGGAGTCTAACTGAAGTAACTCAATCCCAGTTTGCAGATATATCCTTGCTGCGGTGTATGCAGTCGCACTTCTAGCCTTACCTCCAGCTTTTAAGTTCAGTTGAGCTAATTGTTGGCGATCGCTCGGTTGAGTGAGTAATGCCCGTCCTTGATTCAGGTGTCCAACAATATCAAACAGCTTATCTGCCTGCTCGCTTTGGGAAAGCTTGTCTTGAAGCAACTGCCCAATTTGCAAATGAATTGCTTGTTTTTGGTTATCAGGAATTAGGGAATAAGCAGCTTGTTGGACGCGATCGTGTAAAAATTTGTAACCTGTCATTTGTCCCTTGTCATTAGTCATTTGCAAATGACTAATTACCAATGAGGAACCTTGATAAAACTTGTAAACCTCATTGATTGGAATTATGAATCCTTCTTGCAATGCTTTCCACAAGTCTGAAGCGGTTTGAGTCTCTGACTTTTCAGAAACGATCGCCAGCGTCGCCAAATCAAACTGATTGCCAATACAAGCTACCAGTTTCAAAATATCTTGAGTGATGTCGGGCAATTTCTGAAGCTGTTGTGCCATAAATTCCACCACATCGTCGGTTAGGGCAAGCGATCGTACTTGTGTTACATCACACTGCCAACAGGCTAATTCAAAATCAAATTTAATCAGATTATCTTGATGCAATGCTTTGAGAAACTGTGTAGCAAAAAACGGATTACCTTGAGTTTTTTGATAGACTAATTGAGAAAGAGGTAAGACTAATCTTTTTGTAGATTTCAATGTGTCAGCAACTAATTGATTGACTGTTAGTTGACTCAGTGCTGCTAAATTAATCGTATTAATTGTGAAGAGTGCTTTTTGAATATCACTCAAAGTCAACATTAAGGGATGTGCAGGGTTGACTTCGTTATCACGGTAAGCACCCATTAATAAAAGATAACTTGTATCAGCCATTAATAGCTGCATTAATTTCAGTGAGGCTGAATCTGCCCATTGCAAATCATCTAAAAACATCACTAAGGGATGTTCAAAACTTGTAAAGACTTGGGTAAATTTCTGGAACAATAAATTAAATCGATTTTGTGCTGCCGTTCCTGATAATTCTATGGCAGGTGGTTGTTCGCCAATAATTCTTGATAATTCGGGAATGACTTCAATAATTACCTGTCCGTTTTCACCTACAGCTGATAAAATCTTGTTTTTCCACTGCTGGATTTGAGCATCACTTTCGCTTAACAGTTGCCCCATTAAATCACGGAATGCTTGTACAAATGCACTGAAGGGAATATTGCGTTGAAATTGATCGTATTTTCCTTTGATAAAATAACCGCGTTGCCGCACAATTGGTTTATGAACTTCATTGACAACCGCAGTTTTCCCAATTCCAGAAAACCCAGCTACCAACATCATTTCTGTTGCACCAAGGCTAACTCGCTCAAATGCTTGCAATAGAGTTGATACTTCGCTTTCTCTGCCATAAAGCTGATCGGGGATGATGAAGCGATCGCACACATCCCTACTCGCAATTTCAAAGCCTTTGATTGTACCAGAAACGTGTAGTTGATGTAAACAATTTTCTAAATCAAATTTCAGTCCCAATGCACTTTGATATCTGGATTCGGCATTTTTTGCTATCAATTTCATGACAATATCACAAATCACTTGGGGAATCTTTTCTCTATTCCCTAAAAGTGGTGGAAGTTTAGCAATATGACAATGTACCAACTCCATTGGATCGTTTGATTTAAATGGTAGTTCTCCGGTGAGCAATTCGTAAAAAGTTACACCCAAAGAATAGAAATCAGTTCGGTAATCAATCCCCCGATTCATTCTGCCGGTTTGTTCTGGGGATATATAACTAAGTGTCCCTTCTAAGACATTGGGATTTACTAGTGTTTGCGTTTCTCGTGGTAGTAAAGATGCAATACTAAAGTCAATTAATTTAACTTGTTTGGTTTCGGGGTTAATTAAAATATTGGCGGGTTTAATATCTTTATGAATAATCCGCTCTCGATACAATATATCTAAGGTATTGCAGAGTGCAATCGCTATTTCTAAAAATTCCTTTATAGATATAGATTGTTGGGTTCCCCTCACTCTCCAATCATTGAGAGAAATTCCCCCAAAGTCTTCCATTACCAGCGCATAGCCATTTTGGTAGGCTTGGAGGCTGTAGGTTTGGACAATCAGAGGAGAGTTGAGATTTTTGGTAATCGTGTACTGATTGCGAAACGACAATAGTTCGCTGAAACTCGGATAAGGATTTTTCAGCAGTTTAATTACTACAGGTAATGAGTCAGCCTCTCGATACCCTCGATAAACCAGCGTTCTGGAACCATTGTATAGTTCTTCAGTGATGCAATATCCGGGAATACTGACTAAAGTGCTAACCATACTGCTAAATCCTGAATATTTCCAGATTTAGTATTCCCAGATATTTGAAGTTATTTACCAAAAACCGCCAAAAATCATCCCGGAATTTCAATGATAAATTCACTACTTAGATCCAGAACAGAGTTAAAACTCAATTTTCCGCCGTGGGTTTCTTCCACAATTTAACGAGTGATCGCGAGTCCTAATCCTGTTCCTTTACCAACAGCTTTTGTCGTAAATAAAGTTTAAAAATTTAGCTAAATCCAATTATTAAATACAACAGGAGGGAACCTGAACATTGTAAGTGTTCATGCAAGTAGCGCTCTAGTGATGGAATCAGCTAAAAGGTATAACACTTAAAAAAGTAGTGTTGGTTTAGTCTAAATCCAAAAGGAGGAGAAGATTATGATGAAAATGAATTTCCTGACCATTGACAAAGTAAACAAAATTATTGAGCTTGCTAAGTTAGTTTACGGTTCCAAAACTCCCCAATCAATATCTGATATAAAATTAACAGATTCCAATACACAAGCAAAAGAATTAATCGAATTTTTGATTGAGCGTCAAACATTAAACACTCCCATAAATACATTGTCTGAATACATAAATAATCTTTCTTCGGAGGAAACAGCAGAAGCTATAGCACTGATGGTACTTGGTCGTAGAGATTCTGAGAGACAACCATCGGATTTCCTTGAGTTAGTGAAAGAGGCTCAAGGAGTCGAAAGGCATTATCTAGGTGAAAAGTCTTTATTAGCTAAATACCTACATTCTGGATTGGAAAAACTAAATCTTCATTGAAATAAGGGGCAAATAAATTGAGTTACGATAATACTGCCAAGTACTTAGCTGAATTGTATCCAGCCGAGTTTGCCAAGTGGTTGCTACCAGATAAGAATACAGAAGTTACAGTACTTAAAACTGAACTTTCAATAGAGCCAATCCGCGCAGATTATGTCACATTTTTGCAAACAAGTAGTCGGATTTTGCATATTGAGTTTCAGACTCTCCCCAAATCTAATCCGCCAATTCCTTTGCGGGTATTAGACTATTACGTGAGATTGAAACGGCAATATAACACACCAGTAACCCAAGTCGTGATTTTCTTGCAACAAAGTAGTGACCCTATTGCATTTACCGAAGAATACATAGATGAATTCACAAGTCACCGTTATCAAGTTATACGGTTATGGGAACAAGATTCAGCTTTGTTTCTGGATAATCCAGCGTTACTACCTCTTGCGCCTTTAACTCGAACTGATTCACCTGCCGCTTTATTATCCCAAGTAGCTCAAAATATCGCTAGAATTTCAGATAGAGATGAAAGGCAGAACATTGCTGGATGTACAGAGATATTTGCAGGTTTAAGGTTTGAAAAAGATTTAATTCGTCAATTTTTACGGGAGGATATTATGCAGGAATCTGTTATCTATCAGGATATTTTGCAGAAAGGGTAATTCAAATTTTTCTATCGCCAGCTAAATCGCCGTTTTGGAGAAATTGATATATCAATAATTGAACGAGTTCGAGAATTATCTACGGAGCAATTAGAGGCATTAGGAGAAGCGTTTTTAGATTTTTCATCACTTGAAGATTTAGTAGCTTGGTTAGATCAATTAGGATAATAAGGATAAAAGCGGAGGAAATCAGATCAAAACCTCCGCCTCTCAGTTTACTATTTCTCTGTCTTTATCATTCCACACTCTACAGATAATTAAAGACTTGAGTAAATCTGTAACTGCTAAAAATAACAACAAAATAAATGTGGAAATCAGCGCATGATACTTTCCACCTTATACCAAAATAAACAGCTTTTATTTTTTTAGGTTCTATCAATAATGATCTTTCAAAACCTATAAATAAGAAGTTATTAGGCAGTTGCACAGTTGCATCTATATCTCTGGTAATTGCCGCATCAGACGCTTATGTTCAGTCATTGGAGTTTTAAAACCCGTGAAAGCGCTATCTGTCCGTCAACCCTGGGCTTGGGCAATCATTCACTCCACCAAAGACATAGAAAACCGTGGCTGGCCCATTCATTATCGCGGCGACATTCTGATTCACGCAGCCAAGACTTGTACCAAAAAAGATTACCAGCTAGCGAGAGAATTTTGCCAAGGGATGGGGGTAGTAATCCCAGAATTAATCTCTTTACGTCGCGGTCAAGTTATTGGCATTGTCACAATAGTAGATTGCAAGTTTTCACAAGTTGCGTCTGGCTGGGGGATGCCTGAGCAGTACCACTGGAAGCTGGAGAATCCACGCGAGATTACGCCGATTCCTTACATTGGGCGGTTGGGGATTTTTGAAGTGCCAGATGATTTGGTCATGGAGGTGGCTGCATGATTAAAACAGCCCCAAGTCATACGCTACTTCCAAAGCCAAAATCAGTAATAATTGAGTTATCTGCAACACCCGAAAATTTCTTAGAGAAAGGGGTCAAAGCCTCACAGGGGGAATCGGTCGGTTGTCTTTATCAGTACCTCGAAACTAAAAAGCTACTTGATGGGGAGACTGTTTCTTATCCCCGTGTGATTGGTGAACGTGACCCGAATAATCCCTTTCATTGGCGATGGGCATTCAATTGGAAAGAGAAGATAAACGGGGCATGGAAAGGCAAAAGTATAGGTTCAATTCCCCCTGGCGCTGTTCGAATGATTCGGACACTGCAACAAGAGAGGGCAACGCGAGAGAATATCATCGCCTTTATCAAAAAAGCGAAAACCAAAAAGCCATCACCAAAATCAGATGTCTGCAAAAATTTTGATAACACAAAAATAAAACCAGTTCTTCCAGATGATGCACCGATCGCTATAGTACTTTTCGCGGGTGGCGGCGGCATTGAAGCGGGGATGGTGCAAGCCGGGATTCGTCCGGTCATTGCAGTAGAGTTCGACCCCAATAAACCAGACTTGAGCAGAGTGATCGCCAAAACCCATCACCACAACTTTAGCGAGTATGGCTGTAGAATAATCCAGCTAACAGTCCAAGAAGTAGCGCAGTCAGGATTTCTAAGTTTTCCCCGCTGCCCCGACTATCTCCATGCCTCCCCAGTATGCGCCAACTTCAGCCAAGCCCACACAGCCAAAGCGGGTAAGGGTATTGAAACGGCTGACGATCTGACGGCTGCGATCGCTATTGCCGAAGCAATCCGACAGTTGAAGCCACGGGTGTTTACGCTGGAGAATGTGCCGCGCTATCAGAATAGTCAGAGTTTTGCCATCATTCTGGATGCTTTAGAACTTGAGGGGTACTCGGTTACTTACAGCGTGGTTAACATGGCTGATTTTGGACTACCCCAGGCGCGGCGGCGGTTAGTTCTGGTTGCTTGCCAGGATTTGGCTATCTCGCTACCACCTACATCTGACCCTATCGGTTGGCATGAGGCGATCGCGCATCTCATCCCCACAATGCTTGATTCCCAACTACTCCCCAAACAACGGCAAGCTTTGGAGAAATTTTTAGCCGGGAATACGCCAACACCATTGCTAATAGAAAGAGTGGGGGGGCGTATACAGTCCAAGTATAAACCTGGACATTTACCATGCAACACGATATTGCGATCCCACTTCACTGATCACAAAGGTTGCAACCGTAGTAGGTTCGCTGATATCTGGTTGCCGGATGGTACGGTCAAATCCTTGTCTATTGAAGGTGTAGCGAGGTTACAGGGTTTTCCTGACTGGTACGAGTTTCCCAACGAGACTGCTACGGCTGGGTCAATTATTGGCTATTCCGTGCCTCCCAGTTTTGCAAGTCAATTATTCATGTCGGCACAAAGTATTTTGAAAGGAGCGAGCGTATGACTAACCTGTTTTGTCAATCTGGGAGAAGCCAACCTCTGGAAGCCTTTCGGAACTTTACTTTTCAGCTTTTGGCTATAAATTTTCGTTTCTGTTAAAAAACAAAGGCTCAAAGCTTCATTAAAATGAAAGTTTTAGAGTTTAGATTTGATTATTCCTTCTCGAAATCCCAAAGTGATGAAACAAGGCGGTTCCACAGCAATTCTCATTTTGAAAACAAAAGAAGATAAAGTCCTCTTGTTTACATAGAGAACTTCTGTCTAATTATGATTTCTTTGAAGACTTAACGGGAAAAGTCAGGATGCTTAAGAGGCTTGCTGCACTTTGTTAGATGTCAAATGGGTTCTATATACTGTGCTGTCTCCTAAATCCTTTGCCAGCAAGCTTTTTGAGATTTAACGGGAAAAGTAAGATCCCGTTTCCACTGGGGTTGTACCCTCGTAAATTGGCAGAGGTATTGTCTACTTAAGAGTTTTTAACGTCTTTTTGTAGAAGTTCAGGTGCTGGAAAATCTGGCAAACCTTCTGTGGATTCATTAAACTGGATATCTTCTGGCCAAGCGTCAGGGTTTTGGTAGAGCCATTCTAGGTTCGCAACAACTTTCTTGGTATCCCAGTCCCACCAGCGCAGTTTTAGCAGATATTCAATTGTTTTAGGTCTGAATCGAGAGCGGATGACCCTAGCTGGGTTGCCTACAGCAACCGCATAATCAGGGATATCACTGGCAACCACTGCCTGAGATCCGATGACGGCTCCGTTGCCAATTCTAACTCCTGACAAGATGGTTGCATTGTAGCCAATCCATACATCATTCCCAATGGAAGTATTCCCCTTGTAACGTACCTCCCCACGCCTCTCTGCAAACTGGGTTTGGGAGTGGGGGAAGAACAGGCGAAACGGATAAGTCGTAGCTCTAGTAATGTGATGCTCTCCACCACCGAAGATGGTAATATTTTTTGCTAAAGAGCAAAATTTACCAATCTCAATTCTCTCATCAGGAAACCACAACGCAAAAGTAATAGAGTCATCAAAGGCAGTATATTCTCCAACACTCACGCGGCTATCTTTGACTATGGATGCTAAGAACATGGGTGGAGATTTATAGGTATGATAAGCCATAGCAAAGTTCCTTTTTGTGGTCGTATAACATTAGTTTTTTGAACTCGGATAGAAACTTACAACGCAAATTTTAACCAGTACAATAGCTCTCTAAAGCGCCTTTGCGTCGTACATCTAGCGTTACACAGTGAAACCCTCCTCCTAAAGTTCTTGCGTGTCTGAGTTGGAGTTGTATGACATCAACACCGCGTTTGTCAAGCTGTTTGATAAGTAGAGTTTGATATTTATCAACGCTCATCTGTATATAGTCCTAAATTTTAGAAGTAGGAAAGCTGTTTTAATGCATTTCAAAATAGAATTCAATAGTCAGACTTTTTGATTAAAACTCTATCTAAAAATCAATGAATATTCTGAATTCTCAATTCTGACTGAGAATCGCATTAATAATAGTGACGTTTTGATTGAGATAGGGGGGATCGATCATCTCACGATGAGGGCCATAAGCATAATGATTGATTCTTTGATTTTTCGTAGCTTGTGTCCAGTCATCTTCTAAATCATAGTTTTCCTCAGCACGCAGGAGATGAATAGTCCCATTAATCTGCAAATTTTTGAGGTCTGAACACCAGAGAAAATTAAAGTATTCCCAAACTTGATTGTAGGTGCGATCGCGTAACTTTTGATTATCCATAAAGTAACGTCTCAATTCCTGACGTTTGGGATTTAATAAGAAACCATTAACACCTTCTATGATTTCTGACATTTCAGCTTGTTGAGCTTCACGACCTCCTCGATAAGTATCTATTAAAAGGACATCAGAAACCACGCGATTGCGACTTTCTAACTTTTGAGCCATCAACATTGCCAAAAAACCACCTGCTGAATGTCCCATCAATTTTATGTCCTGATTTGGTGTTATGTGGTCTATCAATTCTGCATATTTTTCTAAAGTTACTTCGTCGGCAATATATCTGAAAGTATAGACAGCATAATTTATTAAATAATCAGCTAAATTTGCGTAAGCTGCCGCAAAACCAAGGGCAGGTGGAAATAGAAAAACAGCTTTTTCTCGTGCCTTGTTGAAAACTACATAAGGACGTTCTTTAGGTTGTATATTCATCTCTTTAGCGTAGATGATATATTCACTCAATTCTGCTAATGTAGGTTTTTCATAAATTATCGATAATGGAATTTCAATTTCAAACTCTTGATAAATTAATGCCATAATATTCATTGCTTGTAATGAGTTTCCACCTAAATCAAAAAAGTTATCATTTACTCCTATCTTTAAGACTTGCAGGACTTGTTGCCAAATGCTTGCTAAGGTGTTCTCTGAGTGATTACGTGGGGCTAAATACAGCGATTCTACTATCGATGTTTCATCAGGGTTAGGCAATTTTTTTCGATCTATCTTACCATTAGGATTTAATGGCATAATTGATAACATCACAAAAGCTGAAGGTATCATGTAAGCTGGCAATTTCTGCTGTAAGAAACGACGCAAATCGCTAGGGGTTAATGACTGGGTTTTTCTAACTACATAAGCTACTAAGCGTTGGTTTGCAGCAGTATTTTCTGGCAGAATGACAACTGTTTGTTCTACTTGGGGATGAGTATCTAAAAGAAGTTCAATTTCTCCTAACTCAATTCGTAAACCTCGTAGTTTAACTTGATGATCGCTGCGACCAAGATATTCTATATTTCCATCTGGCAGATAACGAGCTAAATCTCCAGTTTTATATAATTTACCCTGAGCGAAGGGATGAGAAATGAATTTTTGAGCAGTTAATTCTGGCTGGTTGAGGTAGCCTCTAGCTAAGGATATACCCCCAATATGTAATTCTCCAGGAATGCCAATTGGAACTGGTTGCAGATGAGAATCGAGGATGTAAATTTGAGTATTGGCAATCGGGCGACCAATGGGAATTATTTGATAGTTAGACTGTGGCGTACACTGCCAAAAAGTGGCATCAACTGCTGTTTCTGTTGGCCCGTAAAGATTATGTAATTCACAATCAAACTGCTCAAAAAAGCGTTGAGTCAGCTCATAAGGTAGTGCTTCTCCACCACAAAATACTCGCTTTAAACAATGGCAATCTTTTAAGTTAGATCCTTGAAGAAAAACCCGCAGCATTGAGGGAACAAAATTGATTTGAGTAACTCGTTGTTGAGCAATTAAATTAATCAAGTAAGCAGTATCTTTATGACCTTCAGGTTTTGCCACTACTAGAGTAGTGCCAGATGTTAAAGACCAGAATATCTCCCAGACTGAAACGTCAAAACTAAAAGGAGTTATTTGCAGGATACGATCGCCTGCTGTAAGCGGATAAGCATCCATCGTTCGCAATAAGTTATTGCAAATACCCTGATGAATATTCATCACTCCCTTTGGCTTACCTGTAGAGCCAGAGGTATAAATCACATAGGCTAAATTTTCCGATGTCACCAGGTTGACAGGATTGTGCTGACTATAATTAGCGATCTCCTGCCAATCACGATCTAAACACACCACCTCGGCTGGCTTTGCTTCTAAAGAGTCTACTAGAGACTGCTGAGTCAGTAAGATTGACACCCCTGCATCCGAGATCATATAAGTTAAGCGATCGCTCGGATAACTAGGGTCTAGGGGCACATAAGCTCCCCCTGCCTTTAAAATTCCCAGTAGTCCGACTACCATCTCAATTGAACGTTCAACAAAAATTCCTACCAATATTTCTGGTTCTACGCCTTTTGCTCGCAAATAGTGAGCTAATTGATTAGCTCGCTCATTTAACTGTTGGTAGGTCAATTGTTGACCTTCAAATATTACTGCGACTGCATCGGGGTTGCGTTCTACTTGTTCTTCAAATAGCTGATGTAGGCATTTATCTAAAGGATATGCAACTTCTGTGTTATTCCATTCTATTAGTAACTGATTACGTTCTTCAGGAGTTAGTAAATTGATTTGTGACAATTGCAAATTAGGATTCTCGATTACTGTCTGAATGATTTGTAAAAAATGACCGTTCATCCTGGCGATTGTCTCTTCTCGAAAAAGATCCGGTTCGTATTCTATGATTAATATTAAATCGTTACCATCTTCAAAGAAACTCCAACTCAAATCGAATTGGGCAGATCGTGGTGTCAGAGGGTATGCTTTCTGTCCAATACCGGGAATTTTAATCACTGCTTTACTATCTTTACTAAGCAGTGAAAACATCACATCGAATAATGGATTTCGTGAGAAATCACGTTCTAAATCGAGTGCAGATATTAATTTATTAAAAGGATAATTATTATACTCGTAAGCATCAAGACAAGTATTTGTTACTTCTATCAATGCCTGTTGAAAATTTCCCGCTTCTGGTAGTAAAGTTCTTAAAGCTAGGGTATTAACATAAAATCCAATTTGGTTTTCTAAGTCTGGATGATTGCGTCCAGAAATAGGTATACCAATGACTAAATCACATTGCCCGGTGTAACGGAAAAGTAATATTTTAAATATCGTTAAGAGGGTAATAAATAAAGTTGTATGATTCTGAGCAGCAAAAGAGGATAATTTATTGCTCAGACTTTGACTGAAATTATAAGTATATACACCAGCTTGAGAAGATTTAATTTGTGGTCTGGGAAAATCGGTGGGTAAGTCGAGTATAGGTGGTTCTCCAGCAAAGCGATCGCACCAATAACTATGCTGTTCTTTTACCTCCTCACTTTTTAGCCACTGATTTTGCCATGCAGCATAATCCTTATATTGCAATGGTAGCGGAGCTAAGGCGGCAGTTCTTTGTTGCGTGCAAGCAGAGTATAAAGTGACGAACTCTTGGAAAAGAATATCGAGCGATCGCGCATCCGCAATAATATGATGTATAGTCAACCCAAACAAAAATTCTTCTGACTTAATCTGTACTAACAACACTCGCATCAGAGGTAATTTCTCTAAATCAAAGCGCGAGTTTGCTGACTCTTGAATCAAGGTATCAGCTACGACTTCTGCATCATTTTGCTCTTTTAAATCTTTAAAAATAATTAATTTGTCTGTAGGCAATTTTTCATGCACAATTTGCTGAATGTTCCCTGCGACACTTGTAAAAGTAGTACGCAAAATTTCATGGCGGCTCACAAGTTGGTGAAAAGCTGCTGTTAATGCAGCGATATCTAAGCTACCATTGATTCTGATTGCCAGCCTAATATTGTAAGCATTAGAAAATTCGCTTATGTGGTGCAGAATCCACATCCGCCGTTGAGCGTGGGATACTTCGTAATATTGTTGGTTCGCTAGTGACTTTATCATTTTTCTTGTCGTGATTGAATCAAATCAGCTTGTGCTTTTAAAGTATTGTGAGTAAAAATTTCTCGTAATCGTAGTGAGATTCCAAAGCGATTGCGGATATCCGACACTAAGCGCATTGCTTTTAAACTATTTCCTCCTAATTCAAAAAATGACTGATTGGCATCACTCACCTTTACCTCCAATAAGTCACTCCAAATTGAGGCTAATAAAGCTTCTTGTTGATTAAAGCTAGTAATTTTATTACTTATCTGAGTAATATTTGCTTCTGGTTTTGGTAATGATAGACGATTGATTTTTCCATTTGCTAACAAAGGAAAATATTCTAACCGTATCAGAAAAGTTGGCTGCATATAAGTCGGCAACACTTGTTTGATCTTTCTTTTAATGTATTCCTCATTTGCAGTGTCATTTCCTTGATAATATGCAATTACTGTTACCAATTCTTCATTTTTATCTGCAACCACCAGCGTTTTTTCTACACCATCAATAGCATCAATTGCATCTTCAATTTCTCCCAATTCAATCCGTACCCCATTCAATTTAATTTGGTTATCACTGCGTCCTATCACTTCCAAATTCATATCCGGTAGGAGTCGCCCCAAATCCCCTGTGCGATAAACTAAATCACTACCATTATTCAAAGGATTAGGCACAAAAGCCAAATTAGTTAATTTTTCATCTTGGTAATAACCTTTAGTTAAATAAGGCGATTTTACAAAGATTTCACCAACTTCTCCGACAGCACAGGCACGAGTGCCATCAATAACTGCAAACGCAGTATCTGACAATGTTTTCCCCGCAGGAACTCTGGCATAGGTAATTTTACTCAGGTCAGGAATCCGGTAAAAATGTTTGACAAAAGTTGTTTCAGTAGCTCCATAAATATTCACAAATTCTGTTTGTTCACCAAAAACTTTATGCCATTCACAAAGTTCTTTGACGAATAAAGGTTCACCTGCCAAAACCAAAACTTGTAAATTTTTTAGTAACTGGTCAACATAAGCTAAATTACGACCAATCTTTAAAAATAGACGCATCACTGAAGGTACAGTGTGCAGTAAGTTAATTTGCCATTCTCCCAAGCGCAGTAACAACCGTTCCAAATCTTCGCGGTCTGTACTATCAGGAATATAAAGAGTTCCTCCTGAACATAAGGTGACGAGAGTTTCTCTCAAATAAGCATCAAAGTGAATTTGCGATATTTGCAGACATCGACAGTTGTGATTAATCCCAAATTCCAGTTTTTCCCAATTGATGAAGTGACGCAAGCTACCATGACTACCAAGTATAGCTTTGGGTTCACCCGTTGACCCGGATGTAAACATAATATAGTTAGAATCATCAGCTTCAGGGAGGAGAACTTTTTCCTGATTGCTGGCGACTACAGATAAGCATTGATAATTTGTACCATGCCACTGATAGTATTGCTGAATTTCGTCGTCTGTCACTACCAATATATGAGGTGGTTTTGGTAATCTTGCTAGTCTGGGTTTGACAGTATCTAAATTTTCTATTCCTACGACTACAATGGTGGGGGATGTTTTTAACATCATGCGTTGCCAGCGTTCTTCTGGTTCATCCAAACGCAGAGGTAAATAAATTCCTCCAGCTTTGAATACAGCCAGCATTGCCACCACCTGACGGTAATCTCCTTGGAGGATTATGCCACAAATAGTATCTTTTTGAATTCCTAAATTTTTGAAGATATTAGCCCAAGAGTTAGTTAATGTATCTAATTCAAGATAGCTGAATTCGCCCCCAGAATAAACAATAGATGTTTGGTCAGGTGTGGCTTTTACTTGGTCGCTAAAGTCATGAACGACTGTTCGTTTTTCTAGTCGAGGAATGGGTTGGATAAAACTTTCAATTAAAGAGGCTTCTGTTGCTGATAAAAGAGAAATTTTGCCGATTGGCTCGATAGGATTGACTAGCATTTCCGTGAGCAATTTATCCAAATGAATCAGACATTTTTGCATCCTATCTGCTTGGAATAAGTCTGTATTGTAAATTAAATCCAATTTGAGTTGGTCGTTATGCTCGCTAAACACAAAAGATAGGTCAAATTTGCTGGTAGGTGTTAGTGAATCTAGGGATTTTATTTTTATTTCTTCTCCTATTACAGTTTGACCAAAATTTTGCAGCAGCACTAAAATATCAAACAATGGTGTGCGGTTAAGTTCTCTCGAAATTGCTAGTTCTTCTACCAAAACATCAAATGGGTAATCAGAATGCTCAAATGCTTCGGTGACGGTTTTACGAATGCTTACAAGTAAATTTTTATACCCTTGTTTTGGGTCTAGTTCGTCACGGATGACCAGTGTATTGAGAAATAAGCCGATTAAAGATTGCAGTTGCGGATGATTACGTGTGGCAATTTCTGTACCAATAGAAATGTTATGCTGACCACTGTAGCGATACAGTAATACTTTTACTGCTGCTACCAGTGCCATAAATAAGGTGCTTTCCGTTTGTTTGCAAATCATTTGCAACCGAGAGACAATTGCTGGTTTAAATGTCCAGCTTAAATGAGAACCATTGTAAGTCTTGAGAGGAGGCCGTAGAAAGTCTGTGGGTAAGTGAATGCGAGGTATTTGCCCATTATCCAGTTTTTGCCGCCAGTAATCTAAGTTTTTTCTGTTATCCTCACTTCGCAAAATATTGGCTTGCCACGCTGCATAATCTTTGTATTGTATGGGCAGTTTATCTGGATTTGGTTGTAATCCTTTGACAAAGTAATCATAATAGTTTAAGCATTCTTTAGATAATAAATCCATCGACCAACCATCAGAAATAATATGATGGATTTCCATGAACAAAATATATTGCTTATCTGACAATTTATAAATATTAGCCCGTAACAGAGGACTATTTTCTAAATTGAAAGGTTCTCTCTGTTGTTCAATAGTTTCTAGTATGCGGCTTTCAGCATTAAGTTCATTAATCCAATCTTGAAATCCGACATGAAAATGAGCATCTATAAGTATTCTTTGCCTCGGTTCACCATTGACTAATACAAACGATGTCCGTAGAGATTCATGGCGATTAATTAAAACCTGCATCGCTTTTTCAAAAGCACTAGGATCAAAAGCTCCTTCTAGCTTGATTGTAGAAACAATATGATAAGCCGTATTGCTTAAATCCATCTGTTGCAGTACAAAGAAGCGTCTTTGTGCATGAGATGTTTCATAGGTTTCTTGTTCAGCTAGATTAGGAATTATGGGGACATCACTAGGCGCACAAGCGATTAATAACTCTGCCTCTTCTGCAATTGTGGGGTGCAAAAACACTTGTTTGAGTTGAAAGGGAAGACTTAGCTTTTCTTGAATTTGGCTGACTAGAGAAATTGCTTTCAGGCTGTGTCCTCCCAAATCAAAGAAGTTGTCATTGACTCCTATGTTCGATATCTTTAAAATTTGTTGCCAAATGTTTACTAATATGCTTTCTGTTTGATTACGTGGGGCTAAATAGGGTGATTTTACTATGGATGACTCATCAGATGTTGGTAATTTTTTATAGTCTATCTTGCCATTAGAATTTAATGGCAGTTCTGACAACATCACAAAAGCTGAAGGTATCATGTAAGTTGGCAATTTCTGCTGTAAGAAACGGCGTAGATTGCCAGAAGTTAATGACTGGTCTTTTGTCACTACATAAGCTACCAATCGTTGGTTTTCAGTAGTATCCTCTCGCAGAATTACAACTGTTTGCTCTACTTGGGAATGATTGTCTAAAACCGATTCAATTTCGCCTAACTCAATACGTAACCCTCGCAGCTTGACTTGGTTATCAATCCGACCAAGATATTCAATATTTCCATCAGATAGATAGCGAGCTAAATCCCCAGTTTTATATAATTTGCCATTACGAAAGGGATTGTCAATAAATTTTTGGGCAGTTAATTCTGGTTGATTGAAATAACCTCTAGCTAAAGGGACACCCCCAATATGCAGTTCTCCAGCAATACCAATGGGAACTGGTTGTAGTTGAGAATCAAGGATATAAATTTGGGTATTGGCAATGGGGCGACCAATGGGAATTATTTTATGATTAGACTTTGGTGTACACTCCCAGCAAGTGGCATCAATAGATGCTTCCGTCGGCCCGTAAAAATTATGTAATTCACAGTTCAATCGCTCAAACAATTGTTGAGTAAGCTCATAGGATAGTGCTTCTGCACCACAAAAAATCCGCTTTAAAGAACGGCAATTTTCTAAGTTTGGTTGTTGCAGTAAAGCTCGCAACATGGAGGGAACAAAAAATATTTGGGTAACTTGTTGCTGACCAATTAAATTGCTTAAGTAAGCAATATCTTTATGACCTTCAGGTTTAGCTATTACTAGAGTTGTTCCAGATGTTAAAGACCAGAAGATTTCCAAGACTGAAGCATCAAAACTAAAAGGAGCTATTTGCAGGATGCGATCGCCTGCTATAAGTGGGTAAGCAGCGATCGTCCGCGATAAATTATTGCAAATACCCCGATGAAGATTCATTACTCCCTTTGGCTTGCCTGTTGAGCCAGAGGTATAAATGACATAAACCAAATTTTCCGATGTCACCTGGCTGACGGGATTCTGCTGGCTATAGTGAGCAATTTCCTGCCAATCACTATCGAAACACACCACTTGAGCTTGATTTTCTGGTAAAGAATCTACTAAGGATTGCTGGGTGAGCAATATTGACACCGCTGCATCCGAGAGCATATAAACTAAACGGTCTGCTGGATAACTAGGGTCTAAAGGCACATAAGCTCCTCCCGCCTTTAAAATTCCTAATAGTCCTAATATCATCTCCAGGGAACGTTCTACATATATTCCCACTAATACTTCTCGCTCTACCCCTTTTTCTTGTAAATAGTGAGCTAACTGATTAGCTCGTTCATTTAACTGTTGGTAGGTCAAAAACTGACCTTCAAATATGACTGCAACTGCATCGGGGGTAAGTTTTACTTGTTCTTCAAATAGCTGATGAATACATTTATCTTGAGGATAGTTAACCTGAGTATCGTTCCACTCGACTAACAACTGATGCTGTTCTACTTCTGTCAACAGCGACAATTGACCCACCTGTTGCTGGGGATTAGCTACAATGGCTTCTAACAAGGTTTGTAAATGACCAGCCATCCGCACAATTGTGTCGGGGGCAAAACGGTTAGTGTCGTAATTAAGTTTTATGAGAAACTCTTTTTTGGGTATTGCTGCCACAGTTAAAGGATAGTTTGTCTCTTCAAAGTTCTCCACCTTGCTGACTGGCAATAATTGACCCGGCTCTTCTGATAAGCTATCCATAGGATAGTTTTCAAACACCACCAAACTTTCAAATAAGGAAATTCCTGGCGGGATATCACTCATCCTTTGTACTTCCGCCAAAGTGCTATAAGAGTACTCCTGAAGTTCCGCCTGCTTTTGCTGCAACTGTTGTAGCCAAGGTAAAATTGATTCTGACTTGGGGATAGATACTCGCAGTGGTAAGGTGTTAATAAACAACCCCACCATGTTTTCTACCGCCGACAAACTGGCAGGACGACCAGAAACCGTCACACCAAATAAAACTTCTGACTCTCCACTATAGCGACTGAGTAGGATCGCCCAAGCAGCTTGGATCAAAGTTGATAAAGTCAGACCATACTGCAATCCCAAGGATTGCAATCCTTGAGTGGTGGCACGGGATAAATGGAGTTCCTGTTGTTGATAAGTTGGTTCTACCCCAGAACCAAGCAGCTGAGGTCGGTCTACCATCAGTGGGGTAGGAGCAGTAAAGCCCTCAAGGGTTTGTCGCCAAAAAATTTCAGCCACAGACAAGTCTTGCTGCTTTAACCAAACAATATAGTCTTGGTAGGGAGGAGGAGGAGGAAGATAGCAGCTTTGACCTTGATTGTAAGATGTATAGAAGGTCAAGACTTCTTGGTAAATGATGGGTAAGCTCCAACCATCTAATATGATGTGGTGCAGATTCCAGAGAAATTTATAGGTTTGATCAGATAGCTGAATTAAATGACAACGCATCAAGGGGGCTTGGTTGAGTTGAAACCCTTTTTGGCGTTCTGTTTGCAACAATGAATCTAGACACTCTTGTTGCTCTGTAGGGGAGAGGTTACGCCAATCTTGATAGTTCCAAGGCAAATCCACCTGCTTTCGCACTACTTGTAGAGGCTGTTGACGCTTCTCCCAAAGGAAAAGAGTCCGCAACACTGAGTACCGCTCTACCACTTTTTCCCAAGCCCGCTTAAAAGCAACAATGTTGATTTGGGCTGATATAGTGATTAGCGTCTGGGTGCAATAAACCCCTGAGTCTGGAGCATAAATGCTATGAAAGAGCATCCCATGCTGCATGGGGGAGAGAGGATAAATTGACTCTACGTTTTTGCTTTGTTGAGATTTTTCAGCTACCATTGCGCCTCTATACTCCTTAGTCAATTTCTGCCAGAATTTCGTCTAGTTCCTGTTGATTTAAGTTCGCCACCGGAAAATCAGAGGGAGTGTATCCCCCAACTTCAGGAGACAAACAATGGTCAATCAGTTTTAGCAAAGCTTCGAGATACTTCTGAGCTAGTGATTCCACTGTGGAACTCTGATGGACATGACGGCTGTAGTTCCAGTTAACTTGCAACTGCCCTTCGACAACTCTGGCAGTAATATCTAATAGATGACTGCGATCGCCTTTGAGACTGTGATTAGATCCTTTAGACTCAGCAGCCAATTTCCAATCAACTTTGAGTCCTTGTCCTTGATCGAATTGACCTAAGTAGTTAAAACTGATTTCCCTCAAAGGCAGTGCTGCTATTTGAGAACGGATTTCTTGATTTTTACTTAGATAACGTAAAATTCCATAGCCAATGCCTCGTTGGGGAATGGTTCGCAACTGTTCTTTAATTGACTTGAGAGCTTCTCCTGGATAATTTTGATTTTGTAGTTGCAATAGTACGGGGAATATGCTAGTAAACCAGCCTACTGTTCTAGATACATCCGCATCTGCAAACAAATCTTCCCGTCCATGTCCTTCTAGGTCAAGTAATACTGTAGAATTTCCTGTCCATTGTGCCAAAGTTTGCACCAAGGCTGTCAGCAGCACATCGTTTATTTGAGTATTGTAGGCAGAGGGAACTTTTTGTAATAGGGCGCGAGTTTGGTTTTCACTGAGATTAACAGATATATCAGCAGTACTAGCTACTGAATTGTTTTGTTTTCCTGTTGGATAATCTACTGGCAAAGAATTTACTTTAAACCAAGGCTGCTTTAACCAATAATCTAATTGCGATCGCACCACCTCAGTTTTTCCATATTCTTGTAAAAGAATAGCCCAATCTTTAAAAGCCAAGGTCTTAGGTGGCAATTGGATAGTTTCTTGTTGTTCTAGCTGCCGGTAAGCTGTGAACAAATCTTCTAGTAAAATTCGCCAGGAAACTCCATCGACAGCTAGGTGATGGATGATGATGAGTAATCGACTATCATGGTTATCGCCTAATTGAAACAGCACCACTCTAATTAACGGCCCTGTTGACAAATGCAGGCTAGCCTGTTGGGTAGTTGCTATTTGCTCTAAGGTTTGTGCGTGTAGCGACTGAGGAGCTTGGGATAAGTCGATGACTTGGAAAGGTACTATATCAGAAATGCGATCGCTTGTTTGCTGCCATTTACCTTCCTTAAAGATGAACCGCAAACGCAAAGCATCGTGATGCTCAAGTAATTTGCTAATAGCTTGGGATAATAACTCCGGTTTTAAGTGAGAGGGAACTTGAAGCAATGTTGACTGGTTGAAATGGTGCAGTTCAGACCGATTTTGCTCAAAGAACCAATGTTGAATTGGAGTGAGCGGCACAACTCCTGTAACTAAATCCTGTTGAGCCAATACCAATACGGCAATATCAGCTACAGCAGCTAGTTCCGTAAGGGTGGGATATTGAAATATCTGTCTTGGGGTAATTTTGATTCCTGCTTTACGAGCGCGGGCGACTACTTGAATACTGAGGATGGAGTCACCACCGATTTCAAAGAATTTATCGTGACTACTCACTTGTTTAAGTCCCAAGACATCTTGCCAAATAGTCGCTAAAATCTGCTCAATAGGCGTTTGTGGCGGGACAAACTCTTGTTCTCGTGTCAATTCTGCTTCTGGTGCAGGTAACATTTTGCGATCTACCTTACCGTTGGGAGTTAATGGCAGAACTTCTAACAACGTAAAGGTTGAAGGAATCATGTAATCTGGCAATTGCTGAGATAAGAAACGGCGCAAATCACTAATATTTGTAGATTGATTTTGTGTAACTAGATAAGCTACCAGCCGTTTATTACCAGGAATATCTTCTCTAGCGATAACCACTACTTGTTTGACTTGGGAATAGGTAGCTAGAACTGCTTCGATTTCTCCTAATTCAATGCGGAAGCCACGAATTTTAACTTGGTTATCGATCCGACCGATAAATTCAATATCGCCATCAGGTAAATAACGAGCTAAATCACCTGTTTTATACAATTTGCCATTACTAAATGGATGAGAAATGAATTTCTGGGCTGTTAATTCGGGTTGGTTGAGGTAGCCACGAGCTAACCCTTCTCCACCAATGTATAACTCCCCGATAGTACCGATGGGCACAGGTTGGAGATATTGGTTGAGAATGTAGATTTGGGTATTAGTAATTGGGCGACCAATACTCGGTTGCTTAATTGTCCCCTTCTCCACCAAACTAAATGTAGAGTAGGTTGTATCTTCCGATGGACCGTAGAGATTATATACTTGGAAAATATTTTCTTGCTGGTAAAGCCGCTGTACCAATTGATTTGATAAAGGTTCACCCGCGAGGTTAATTGTCCGCACGGAATTAGGTATACCATTGATTTCTAGAAGTTGTGCGATCGCACTCGGTACGGTATTAATTAATGTCACCTCTTCAGCAGCTTTTAAACTAGATAAATCTAACGCGTTCTCGGCAATAATTACCTTACCCCCCCAAGCCAAGGGCATAAATAGCTCGAAGACTGACAGATCAAAACAGATAGAAGTTGAAGCTAAAACACCAGCCAGTTGCTCACTAGTAAAAACTTCTTTTGCCCAACACAGCAGAGCTACACTACTGTGATGTTCAATGGCTACGCCTTTGGGTTTGCCTGTTGAGCCAGAGGTATAAATGACGTAAGCTAAATTCTCCCCTCTCACCTCATTTGTGCTATTCTCTGGACTCTGTTGGGCAATCTTTTGCCAGTCTGCATCCAAACGCACAACTTGTGCTGAATGCTCTGGTAAAGATTCGACGAGCAACTGCTGAGTTAGCAACACAGATACCTGTGCATCTTGAAGTATATAACTCAGGCGTTCTCTAGGATATTTGGGGTCTAATGGTACATACGCTCCACCCGCTTTGAGAATGCCTAACAGCCCTACTACCATTTCAAGAGAACGCTCTAAGCAAATGCTGACTAATACTTCCGGTTTTACTCCTTTTTTTTGCAAGTAGTGAGCTAACTGATTGGCTCGTTCATTTAATTGTCTATAAGTTAACTGTTGATCTTCAAATATCAATGCTACGGCATCAGGGGTACGTTCTACTTGTGCTTCAAATAATTGATGAATATATTTATCTTGAGGATAGGTAATTTTTTTGTAATTCCATTCCACTAACAACTGATGTTGTTCTACTTCTGAGAGTAAACAATGGTTTTCATATCGTTCTGACGGTTGTTTAGCCATTGCTGTGAGAGCTTCACAATAGTATCCACCAATCATTTTTATCTGTTTTTCACATAACTGGCTAGGGTCATATTTCAGGGTAAGCTCTACTTCGGAAGAAATGAGGTTTAGACTAAAGTTAACTGTAAAGGTAAAGTTGGTTTGCTCAAAAAACTTGCCACCCAATGCTTTTATTTCTTTAATTTCTGAGAGGCTTTGGTAGACATGGAAATTAACAAAGTTGAATAAAGTCTCGAATAATGATTGTCTAGTATTTAAATTACTCTGCAATTCTGCTAGAGGATAGCGTCGGAAGGGCAGAGATTCCCGCTCATTTTTAAAAGTCTGTTGCAATAAATCAATCCAAGTGCCTCCAGATAACTGCAAACGAAAGGGTAGGGTGTTAAGAAATAATCCTAATATTCGTTCTCCATCTTCTGCTTCTGGTCTGCCATTAGATACCAATCCTGTGAGAATATCTGTTTGGTTAGTTAGCAAGCTCAATACTCTTAGATGAGCGGCTAACAGAACACTTTTGATCGGAACTCCAGCTTTTTTTGCCAGATGTTTTAAACCTGATGAAACTTCAGGGGATATGGTAACTTCCTGCTGAACTATTTGCCCTGGCTTACTAGAAAGGTAGGATTCAGACCAACGAGGAAGTTTAGTAATACTTTTTTCTTCTAGTTTTTGTTTCCAGTACTTTTGAGCCTCTGGCAATTCGATGATTTCTTGTTCTAGGGCAACAAAATCTCGAAAAGTTAGGGAAGGTGCTAGTTTGATAGAAGGTACTTTTAGACCGAGAAGCAATAAGTAATGTTGGAATAATTCTGAGATTAAAGAGGCTACGCTCCACCCATCTAAAATAGCGTGGTGAAAGCTCAAAGTAAAATTAAATGTCTCAGAAGTACGACGATGAATATGAAAGCGGACTAGAGGAGGAATGCTCCAATCAAAATACCGTTTTTTCTCCTGTTCAATCCAAGTTTCTATAATTGCTTCTTGTTCAACCGTTGTTAGGTGAGTGAGATCGTCTAAGGGCAAAGCAATCTTGACTGTGTGATGAATTAGTTGTAATGGCTGCTGAAATTCAGCTATGGCAAAGCTTGTGCGTAATATCGGATGACGGCTGATTAAATCTGCGATCGCTGACTGTAAGATATTCAAATCAAGGGGCGATTGCAGATGGTAGCTAAAGATATCGTGATAAACTGCTGTATCAACGTTATATTCACTATGAAAAACCATTCCGCCTTGGAGCTTTGTCAGTGGATATGCGTCTTCTACATCCTCAGATAAATAAAGCCTTTGTTCCGGAGAAATTAGACTAAAAGGTTCTCCCTTTGGTGTAGATAAATCACGGTTTTCACAACGAATAACTTGAGCTAGTTCAGAGATTGTCTGATATTGGAAAAGTTGTTGAAGGGAAAAATTTAGACTAAGTTGCTTTGCTTTGGAGAGAACTTGAATTCCTAAGATAGAATCTCCTCCTAACTCAAAAAAATTGTCATAAATCCCGACCAATTCAACATTGAGAACCTGAGACCAAATATTAGATAATAGTTCTTCTTCTTCAGTCCGAGGAGCTATAAAACTAGCTGCCAATTCTGGTCTAGCTTGAGCCGGTATTGGCAGAGATTGACGGTCTATCTTGCCGTTGGAGGTTAATGGTAAGGCTGGCAAAATCACAAAAGCCGAAGGCACCATGTATTCAGGCAATGCCTGTTTCAAAAACAAGTACAATTCTGTATTTGAAAGTTTTTCTAAGACGACAATATAAGCAACTAGGCGTTTTTCTCCAGGTTTATCTTCCCGCACAATCACTACTGTTTCTTTGACAGATGGATGAGTAGCGATCGCTGACTCAATTTCGCCAGTTTCAATCCGAAAACCACGAATTTTTACCTGATGATCAATGCGCCCCAGATATTCCATATCTCCTGATGGCAAATAGCGAACTAAATCGCCTGTTTTGTACAAACGCGATTTGGCATCGTTGCTAAATGGGTTAGGAATAAATTTTTCTTTAGTTAGTTCGGGACGGTTGAGATAACTTTGCGCTACACCTGCACCAGCAACATACATTTCACCTACAACCCCAAAAGCTACAGGGTGGAGATACTGATCCAGCACATAAACTTGTAAGTCAGGAATGACACAACCGATCAGACTAGCAGAACTTTGCAAATCTGCTATTGTTATGGGTCGATAGGTGACGTGAACCGTTGTTTCCGTGATCCCGTACATATTGACCAATTTGGGTACACTGTCTCCATGTCGATCAAACCAAGGTTTTAAGGTATGGAATTCTAATGCTTCGCCACCGAAAATAATCAAACGCAGCTTGAGATCGTGATTAACTCCTTTAGACTCTTCTGCTTGAATCAATTGGCAAAAGGCTCTCGGTGTTTGATTCAGAACAGTCACACCTTCTGAACACAAAAGATCATAAAAAGCATCGGGTGAGCGACTGACATTGTAGGGAACTACTACCAACCGACTACCATAAAATAAAGCGCCCCAGATTTCCCACACGGAAAAATCAAAAGCATAGGAGTGGAATAGGGTAAATACATCTTGCGCGTTAAATTGATACCACTCTTTTGTCGCGGCAAACAATCGAACTACATTACTGTGTGTGACTAATACACCTTTTGGTTTACCAGTAGAACCAGAAGTGTAGATTACATAAGCCAGATTGTGCAGTTTTACAGAGCAGTTAAGGTTTTTATGACTTTCGCTAGCAATTTCTGGCCAATCCGTATCTAAGCAAATTATCAATGTTTGGCTTTTTGGCAATTTGTCTACAAGTTGGCTTTGCGTTAATAAAACTGGCACAGCAGCATCTTGGATCACAAATGCCAAACGTTCTTGGGGATAGCTCGGATCTAAAGGTACATAAGCTCCCCCCGCTTTGAGAATTCCCAAGATTCCTACTATCATCTCTAGGGAACGCTCGACGCAAATGCCTACTAACACTTCTGATGTTACACCTTTTGTTAGCAAATAATGAGCTAGCTGATTAGCTTGTTCATTCAACTGTTGATAGGTCAATTGCTGATTTTCAAATACTATAGCTACAGCATCGGGATTTTGCTCTACTTGCTCTTCAAATAGCTGATGGATACATTTGTCTTGAAGATATTGAATTTCTGGGTTATGCCATTTTGTCAGTAATTCGTGACGTTCATCTGGTGTTAGTATGTCAATTTCTGACAATTTACAATCAGGATTAGCCGTTACAGTTTCCAAGATTTGCCGAAAATGCCCTGGCATTCTCAGGACAAAATCTGCATGAAAACCATCTTTGGGAAAAGTTATAGTAACAGAAGTATCTTGAGCATCAATTTCAAAAACTAATTGAAAGTTGTTTAACAAAGAACTGCGGCTGCACAATCCCTCTTGGATCAGAGCAATATCAAAAATTGCTGCTGGATTTCCACCTCTAGCAATAAAAGTTTCTACAAGGGAGTCTACATCATAGCTTTGGTGGCGGTATCCTTCTTGCAGATTACTGCGAGTTATTTTGAGTAAGTCCTTAAATGAAATAAACTGTTGTATGCAAAATCGGGAGAATATAAAGCTATCGGACTTGTCTGCGTTCAAAGCTCCCGTTGCCACAACAAACTCTTCTTGAGCAGTATATTTAAATATTAAAATTTTAATAGCTGATATATATACAGCCAGCTTGTTTACAGGAGAATTAGTAGTTAATTTATATATTTTGTCGCGTAAATCTACAGATATAATATAAGCAGCCTTTGTGTCTTTATCTTCTATTTTGTTCTGACTTTTACCATTAAATAAAGGCGTTACTGGTGAGATTTTTCGCAGTTGTCGGATTTGGTAATCTATTGAAAAAAGATGTGCTTCCATCATTCCCATAAACTTCTCCGTAACTTGTGTTGAGTATATTACAAAAAATTCTTACTTTTAATTGCGACCAAAATTTTGTAAAGTTAAAATATTAAATTTAATTTAACCCTACTCGCTTGATTTTAAAAATTGATTCTCACTGTCCAGGGAAATTAATTTATTTGCAATAGAGATTATAGCGCTCGCAAAAATAGATTTAACTATCTGTTTTCTCGGCTAAAATATCCTAATTATTTAGTTAAATAGCTCGTTATTTGCTGTGTTTGGATGACTAGTGGTTAAGTACTAGAACCATAAAAATTAAATTTACACCATAAGCGTTTTGGAAACAATAAGTCATACGGATAAAATTTCATCTATTTCTCGTGCTGGGATTCAATTGACAGCCAGAATGCTTATATAAATAGAATTATATGCAGTTAACTTACTTGTAAATTTTTTTTGAGTAGGGAGCAATCGTAAATTTTTACCTGCTCTATATGCTTAGGCTTACATAAATATAACTGTCTAGCTATGTAGTCATCAAATAAAGAAAAACAGAGACATTGCCTTGTAAAGCCTCAGTGATAACTTTCAGAAGATTAAGACCATGCTTAAATAATAAACTTTTAACACTCCATGTTAATTAAATTGCTAGCGATGGCTCTAGATATACAGTGTAAGTGTGTTTTTTTATTTTTTACATTCTTCAACTCAAAGTAAGTCTAACACAACAGAAGTTTTAACTACGATAATTGCGATCGATACAAAAATATACCTCAGCAGATGTTAAGACAGTTAAGACAGTTAAGACAGTTAAGACAGTTAAGACAGTTAAGACAGTTAAGACAGTTAAGACAGTTAAGTAAAAATAATTAATTGGTATTGCATATTTAGCTTAGTAGTGAGATTATATTTAAACTTAAACATCAGAAAAATCCCAGATTATTGTAAGAGCAGTATTGCTTAAGTAAAAAAAATAACAAGTCACTCTACGTATAAAAATCTATAAAAAAGTTAATGGTATAAGTTACAAAAATTTTATATCAAATGGCTAATTCTGTAATGTAAAAATAAAGACACATAATTTAAAGTAGTAGACTAAATTATTTACTCAAGGAATTACTCCACTTCTCAAAGTAAATTTTATGCAGATACCTCAAATCAACAAGCTCATTGAAACTCGTTTAAATGAACAATCGCACCAGAAACCCGATCGAGAAGGAATGTTGAAAACTTCAATCAGTTTTGGTGGGCAATTAGAAGATAACTGGCGTACTCTTTCAGAAGTATTGAGCAATGCTACCAAGTATGAAAATCAAGGAATCACATACATCAGGGATGACGAAACAGAATATTTTCAGACTTATAAAGATTTATATAACGACGCTCTTACTATTTTAGATGGACTTTATGAGTACGGGCTAAAATTAGGCGATAAAGCTATATTGCAAATTGGTAGAAGTCAAGATTTTATTCCTGCACTCTGGGCTTGTTTTTTAGGCGGAATTATTCCTGCACCTCTGAGTATTGCTCCGAATTACGATATAAAAAATGCCGCAGTTAAAAAACTTGAGAATGTCTGGCAGATTTTAGATAAACCTATTATATTATCCGATTGTGAATTAACCAGCGAAATAGAAAAACTAACTACTCAATCTAATTTAGAAGGGTTGCAAGTAGTATCGATAGATGATTTACGGAGTAATCAATCTCCATCAAACCAACATTCGGCTCATGAATTACCTCATCTTGCACCACTAGCTCCGGCGTTGTTACTATTTACTTCTGGTAGTACAGGACTACCAAAAGGTGTGATGTTGAATCATCGCAACCTTTTATCCATGTCCGCTGGTACAGTGCGGATGAATAATTTTACACAACAAGAAGTTACGCTGAATTGGATGCCCTTAGATCATGTGGGGGCAATAGTATTTTTAGGAATTATGGCTGTGGATTTGGCTTGTCATCAAATCCATGTACCAATTGAATTGATTCTACGTCAACCACTCAAATGGTTAAACCTAATTCAAAAGCATCAAGCTACTATTTCTTGGGCACCCAACTTTGCATTCTCCTTAATTAATCAGTACGCCCAAGAACTTAACGAGTCTTGCTACGACCTTTCTTCAATAAAATTTTTAGTAAATGCAGGAGAACAAGTTTCGGTCAAAACTATTCGCTTGTTCTTAGAACTTCTGGAAAAACATAAATTGCAAGATAGAGTAATTAAACCAGCATTCGGTATGACTGAATCCTGTTCTGGAATTACTTGGTCAGCAGGTTTAAGCAAAGATGAACTGATAGAAGAAAATAGTTTTGTATCTCTAGGACAACCTATTCCTGGAGCTACTATTCGGATTATTGACGAAGAGAAAAATGTTTTGCCAGAAGGCGAGATTGGACGACTTCAGATTAAAGGTCCTTCTGTGACTGAAGGATATTATAATAATTCCGAACTCAATCAAGAAGTTTTTCCAGATGGAGGTTGGTTTACTACTGGGGATTTAGGTTATCTGCACAATGGTGAGTTAGTTATTACTGGTAGGGAAAAACAAGAAATTATTATTAACGGTATTAACTATTTTGCTCATGAAATTGAAACAACGATAGAAGAATTGGATGGTATAGCCATTACATATACAGCTGCCTTTGCAGTTTTCGATCGAAATAAAGAAACAGATTTATTAGTTATTACTTTTAGCCCAGAGTTAAATAATCTAGAGCATTCAGTAAAATTAGTCAGGCAAATCCGCAGCCATTTAACACAAAAAGCAGGAATTGCGCCTGCTTATGTCATACCCTTAGAGGCTGAGTTAGTTCCAAAAACATCTATTGGTAAAGTTCAGAAAGCTAAATTAAAAAAAGACTTTGAGCAGGGATTATTTACAACTCGTATCCAAGAAATTAATGAATATTTAGTTAAAGAGAGAAATAAAACCCAAAGCTTACCACAATCGGAAAATGAACGCCAAATCGCAGCAGTTTGGTCTGAAGTATTGCAACTTTCCTCAGTGGGTTTACACGATAACTTTTTTGAATTGGGAGGTCATTCTCTCCACCTAATTCGTGTCCAAAACCTGCTAGAAAAGCTTTTTGACCGCCAGCTACCTTTAGCTGAGATGTTTAAAAATTCTACGGTTGCTACATTAGCCAATTTCTTAACTGAAGAATCAAATTCAACAAAAGCTACAGAAGAAAAAAGTCGTCAGCGTGCCGAAAATCGTTTGCGTCGCAATCATGACACTCATGATATTGCCATTATTGGCATGGCTGGGCGATTTCCTGGAGCTAATAATCTGCAAACTTTCTGGGAAAATCTCAAAAACGGAGTCGAAACAATATCCTTCTTTTCTGAAGAAGAATTATTAGAATCGGGGGTTTCTCCTGAACTGTTCAATCAGCCTAACTATGTCAAAGCCAGACCGACTATTGACAAAGCAGAGTATTTTGATAGCGACTTTTTTGGCTACACAGACCGTGAAGCAGAATTGCTTGACCCTCAGCAACGTTTACTGCTGCAATCTAGCTGGGAATGTTTAGAAGACGCTGGTTACAATCCTAACTTATACCAGGGTGCGATCGCGATGTTTGCTGGGGCAAGCATGAACACTTATTTTATCAATAATTGTTATCCAAATCGCGGTCAATTAGATACCACTGACGAACTGCAACCCTTCACATTAGATTCGATGGGAGGGTTCCAAACGATGGTGGCTAATGATAAAGACTATTTGACGATGCGGATTTCTTATAAACTAAATCTGCGCGGCCCTAGTGTCAATGTCCAAACAGCTTGTTCCACCGGTTTAGCAGTTGTGCATCTCGCTTGTCAAAGTCTGTTGAGTGGAGATAGTGACATGGCTTTGGCTGGTGCTGCTTCTGTGAACTCTCCTCAAAAGATTGGTTATTTATATCAAGAAGGTTCGATTATTTCTCCAGATGGGCATTGTCGAGCCTTTGATGCCCAAGCAAATGGTACTATTTTTGGCAGTGGTATCGGGGTTGTTCTGCTCAAAAGACTGAAAGATGCTTTAGCAGATAACGATCATATCTATGCAGTCATTAAAGGATCTGCTCTCAATAACGATGGCGGTACAAAATTGGGATTCGCCGCACCTGGAGGAGAAGGTCAAACTTCAGTAGCAGCCGAAGCACTAGCCTTTGCAGGGGTTGAAGCTGATACTATCGGCTTCGTCGAAGCTCATGGTACAGGTACTAGACTCGGAGACCCAATCGAAGTTGATGCACTGGCGAGAGCATATAGTGCTGCTGAACAGGGACAGTGTGCTTTGGGGTCTGTGAAGACAAATATCGGCCATATACAAATTGCTTCTGGTATTGTGGGTTTAATCAAAGCTGCTCTGGCTCTTAAACATCAAATTATTCCCCCAACTCTACATTTCAATACTCCCAACCCCCAAATTGATTTTTCTAAGACTCCTTTTTATGTTAATAGCAAAGCTATACCTTGGACTACAAAGCAACGAGATGGCCAAGAATTACCTCGACGAGCAGGGGTTAACTCTTTAGGAATTGGTGGTGTGAATGTCCATGTCATATTAGAAGAAGCTCCCGCCATTATTCCCCAGCAAAATCAGATTGAGCGTCCCCATCATTTACTCACACTTTCCGCCAAAACAGAACAGGCTTTGATAGATTTAGCAAAAAACTATGCAGAATTTCTTGAAAATCATCCCGAAAGCGATATCTGTAATGTAGTATTCACAGCAAATACTAGCCGAGTGAAATTCTCAAATCGTTTGGCGGTGACTGGCTCACAAACTAGTGATTTTGTCACCAAATTGCGTGGTTTTGTCCAACAAGATGTAGAATCAGTAATTCACGCTCAAGCTGATGAAAAGAAGCCTCCCAAAATTGCCTTTTTATTTACGGGGCAGGGTTCTCAATATCTGGGAATGGCTGAACAAGTTTATCAAACCCAGCCAATTTTTCGGCAAACTTTAGATCGATGTGAAACGATATACCAAGAACTAACTAGTAAATCTTTACTGCAAGTCATATTTGCTGAATCAGATGCAGCTTTAAATCATACATCTTATACGCAACCAGCTTTATTTGTTGTTGAAGTAGCATTAGCTCAATTGTGGCGTTCTTGGGGAATTAAACCTACTGCAGTTTTGGGACATAGTTTGGGTGAATATGCTGCTGCTTGTTTTGCGGGAATTTTTGATATTGAGAGTGGTTTAAAACTCGTTACAAAACGCGCCAACTTGATTGGTGAATTACCAGCAGAACATGGAACGATGGCGGCTATCTTCACGGATGAAAATTCTATTCGTCAAGTTTGCCAAAGTAAAGGAGTAAAAATAGCGATGCCTGCGGCGGGCGTAGCCATCGCAGCTATCAATGCAGAGCAGCATACAGTAATTTCCGGAGATAAAATAATCATTCAAAACCTTTGCCAACACTTTGCTAACGAAGGAGTTAAAGTTCGTAAATTAAATGTTTCTCATGCTTTTCACTCACCATTAATAGAACCTGTATGCGAAGAATTTAAAAATACTTTACAAGAAATTAACTTCCTTAAACCCCAAATTCCCATCATCTCTAACCTGACGGGAGAAGTTGCTGATGACAGCATTGCTACTCCTGAGTATTGGATTCAGCATTTGTTGCACACTGTGCAATTTCACCAAGGAGTTTTGTCTCTGCAATCTTTAGGGTGTGATAGTTTTATCGAAATTGGCCCAAAACCTGTTTTATTAGGAATTGTCCAGTCATCCATATCTAACTCTTTGATATTACCAAGTCTCCGTTTAGGATTTTCTGACTGGGAGGTTTTATTAGAAAGTGTTGGTAAGCTTTATGTTCGTGGTGCAGATATAGATTGGTTTAGTTTTGAGCAAGATTATCAACCCAAAAGATGTCCTTTACCAACTTATCCTTTTCAACAACGCCGACATTGGATTCCTTTAAAAACTCAAACTTCTTCGCAGGAATCTGCTGTTGTCAAGATGCTATCTCAAAAAGATACAAACAGCTTGATGCAGACTCTATTAGAAACTGGGAATTATTCTGAAGGGGAAAAGCAAACTTTGTCGGCGATTGTTCAACAGTTAATTAAGCTACATCATCAAGACACTGAAAATTCTAATTTTGATAATTTACTTTATCAGTTGGAATGGTTACCTTATGCTTTATCAACCACAAAATTTCAGAATTTAGAAAAAATTCAGACTGATTTAAAATCTTATTTGGGAGAAATTATAAAATTTGCACAAATTACAGGAGTTTCTCTAGCTTTTAGGGAGATGGAAGAACTCAGTGCAGAGTTTATTGTTAAAGCATTAAAAGATTTGGGATTATTTGAAATCAATACTATCCTCTCTCCAGAAAACAGTTTTCGTCAGGTGGGGATTAAAGAGGAGCAGAGATTGCTATGGAATCATTGCTTGAAGATATTGGGAGAAACAGGGATTATAGAAAAACATGGGGATGACTGGAAAATCATTAGTGAACCGCAACAATGTCACCCTGATTTAGCAGTAGATAATTTAATTGCTCAGTACCCAAATGCACATATAGAACTGACATTATTTAGTCGAGTAGCTGCCAATTTAGCCGCCATACTTACAGGGAAATTTTCTCCTTTATCAATCTTATTCCCCCAAGATAGGCAAATTGGAGCCGCACAGTTTTATAAAGATACATCTTGGGCGAAAGTTCTCAATCTTGGGATTTCTAAAACAGTTGAGCTTTTATTATCAAGCTATTCTCAATCAGAACCAATCCGCATTCTAGAAATTGGCGCTGGAACTGGAGGAACTACCCATCAACTGCTCCAAGCTTGTACTTCTCACCAGATTTCCTACACATTTAGTGATATCTCTCCATTCTTTCTTGAGACTGCCAAAGATACTTTTGCTCAGTTTCCTTTCATAGAATACAAGGTTCTGGATATAGAAAAAGACCCGGAACTTCAAGGTTTTTCACCCAATTATTATGATTTGATTATTGCGGCAAACGTATTACATTCTACGCGGGATTTGCAAAGAGAAACTTTACCCCATATTCGAGGTTTGCTACGTCCTAGAGGACATTTATTACTCTTAGAACTGACTCATCAGTCGCGGTGGATTGATTTGATATTTGGTGTGGCTCAAGGTTGGTGGCGATTTAGCGATGCCTACGGCGGCAAGCTACGCAACTTGCGTCCATCTCATCCCATAATTGAGGCATCTACTTGGAAATGTATCCTCTTAGAATCTGGTTTTGCTCAAGCTGAATTTGTTTCTCCTGACGAAGAAATCGGTAGTCCATTATTTCAGCAAAGTATCATTGTTGCCCAAAATACAGAGAATAATATTTCGGGAGATTGGCTAATTGTTACAGATACTGAACAAAATCTGGCTTTAGCAATTCAAGAGCAACTCATAAAGCATCATAGCTCTTGTGCGATCGCTAATCCAGAACATGGCATTGAGCTAGACACATCTTTGCATGGGATAATTTATCTTATTGGCGATCCCAACGAGCAATCTGAGTCAATTTTATTTAATCGCTGTAGCTATTTTCTAAATCTTCTCCAGGCGATAAAAAAAATACCAAATCCTCCCAAATTATTCCTCGTTACCGAAGGCGGTCAACCATTTGGACTAAATCAGCCATCTTTTGTTAATCAGGCTCCCCTTTGGGCGTTGGGACGTGTGATGGCCTTGGAAGAACCTGAATTATGGGGGGGAATGATTGACCTTGACCCCCACGCCGATATTGCTCAAAATCTTGCGGCTTTACTTCCAGCATTAACAAACTCTGTTGGAGAGGATCATCTTCTTTTCCGCAATAATCAAGCTTATGTGGCGCGTTTGGTTCCACAGGAATCTTTACCGGCAAAACCAGTTACTATCCAAGCTCAGGCGACCTATTTGATTACAGGAGGTATTGGTCATCTAGGATTGCAGCTTGCTCACCATTTGGTTGACTTGGGTGCAAAAAATCTGATTTTGACTACACGTCGTCGATTCCCGCCACGAACTGAGTGGGGGTCACAAGTAGAATTTTCCGAAATTATTCAAAATCTCATTACTTTAGAAAATAAGGGCGCATCTGTAGAAGTTTGTCAAGGAGATGTAGGAGATTTTCAGCAGATGTCTGGCATTTTTGCAAGTATCCAAAAAATATCCTATCCGCTACGGGGTGTTTTCCATCTAGCTGGAGTGTCAGGACGTAAAGCAAGATTGAGCGAATGTACATTAGCTGATATTGAAGAGGTTTTTCAAGCCAAAGTTCGGGGTTCTTGGAATTTGCATCAGTTATCTTTAGAGGCTCAATTAGACTACTTTGTGTTTTTCTCTTCCGCAGGTGCAATTTGGGGAGCCAAGGAGCAAGGTTTATACGATGCGGCTAGTCATTTTATGGATACTTTAGCTAATTTACGTCATATTCAAGGATTACCAGCTACCACTTTAAATTGGGCTTTATTAGCTGGAAATGGCATAGTTTCTCAAGAGTATGAAGATTGGCTCAAACAAATTGGTATGCGAGAAATTGATTTAAATAAAGCTTTCCGAGCTATGACTGCAATTATGTCATCGGGAAAAACGCAGGTTTTATTAGCTGATGTCGATTGGGTGCGGTTCAAAAATGTTTATCAATTTCACAGCAATAAGCCTCTATTAGAAAAATTGGGACAAACCCAAATACCAGTTAAATCTATCAAACAGTCAAGCTCATCACGACGTTTTTTAGAAGAGGTTCCGCCAGGGGAACAACAAGAGCATTTGTTTGCATATATTGGAAAGCAAGTTGCTACTATTTTGGGAATTAAGCAGATACCTGACCCAGAACAAGGATTTTTAGAAATGGGGATTGATTCTCTGCTTTCTATTGAGTTAAAAAATCGTTTGGAAAAAGGTTTGGAGGTTTCTTTACCTGCTTCTTTGATATTTGATTTTCCCAATATTACAAGGTTGGTTGATTATTTGGTGGAACAAGTTTTTGGTTGGGGGGTTAATGGAGTTGTAGAAGCTGATCCTATTCAGCAGGAGGTTGATGAGGATTTGATTTTGCAGGAACTTGCAGATTTGGAGGCTTTTCTGGGGAATTCTTGATTTTTTTTAGCTCACGCAGAGGCGCAGCACTTCGGCTACGCTCAGTAACCGCCGCAGAGAAGGAGAGGAAATGGAGAATGATAAGGCTGTCCAAGCTAGGGTGTTTAAGGCGCTGAATGAGGCGAAGGAGAGATTAAAGGCTGTTGAAGCGAGAGAAGGTGAACCGATCGCAGTTGTTGGTTTGGGTTGTCGCTTTGGTAATGATATTTCTACTCCCCAGGCGTTTTGGTCTTTTTTAAAGGCTGGTGGTAATACGCTGAGAGATATACCGCGCGATCGCTGGAATGTTGCTGATTTTTATGATTCAGATCGGGGGAAAGCCGGTAGAATCTATGTGTCTCAAGGCGGTTTTATTGATGATGTCTCGATGTTTGACGCGCAATTTTTCGGGATTGCACCGAGGGAAGCTTTGCATATTGATCCTCAGCAACGGTTGCTGTTAGAAGTTGCTTATGAGGCGTTGGAAGATGCTGCTATGGCTGCGCCTGCTTCTAGAGTTGGCAAAACTGGGGTTTTTATTGGGATTACAAATAATGATTATACTCGTCTGATTGCACCAGGGGGAGACTACAGCACGGTTGGTGCTTATCATATCTCTGGAAATCATATCAATGCTGCGGCTGGACGCATCTCTTATTTGTTGAATCTTAACGGCCCTAGTTTGGCTGTGGATACGGCTTGTTCTTCTTCCTTGGTGGCGATTCATTTAGCGTGTCGTTCTTTGCGATCGCAGGAATGCAGACAGGCTTTGGTGGGAGGTGTGAATTTGATTCTCACGCCGGAAGTACCCATCGCATTGTGCAGAAATCAGATGTTAGCGGCTGATGGTAGATGCAAAACCTTTGACGCAAGCGCTGATGGGTTTGGGATTGGCGAGGGTTGCGGAGTTGTTGTTTTAAAAAGGTTAAGTGAAGCCTTAGAAGATGGAGATCGCATTTGGGCGTTAATTCGCGGAACAGCCGTAAATAATGACGGAGCAAGTGGCGGTTTTACAGTTCCTAATGGCCCTGTGCAGACAGATTTAATTCGTGAAGCTCTCAATGACGCGCGTCTGAGTGCTGATGTCATTGATTATATCGAGGCTCACGGTACTGGTACGGCTTTGGGAGATCCCATTGAAATAAAAGCGATCGCTGATGCTTTATGTGTCAACCGCTCTAAATCCCAACCTTTGTTAGTCGGTTCTATCAAGACAAATCTCGGTCATTTGGCGGCGGCGGCGGGGATTTCTGGTTTAATCAAGACTGTATTATCTATATATAATTCGGAAATTCCGGCTCATCTCAATTTCCAAACACCAAATCCTCATATTAATTGGGACAGTTTACCCCTTGATGTGGTGACACAAACTCGTCCCTGGACTGTCAGTAATGGCGAGATAAAAGCTGCGGGAGTCAGTTCATTTGGAGCATCGGGAACCAATGCTCATGTAATCTTGAGCGAACCTCCTCAAGTACAGTCTCCGGCTCAAACAACATTCCCCCTACTAATTACCCTCTCTGCTAAAGATGAAGAGCGTTTACATCTGTTGGCCGATCGTTTTATTGACTATGTTGATGATGATTTAAATTTAAATGATATTGCCTTTTCTTTAAATACAGGTCGTTTTCACCATAAACAACGACTAGCTTTGTTGGTTTCTAGTACTGACGCTTTTCGGGAGGAGCTTCGGAATTTCACGCAGAGGCGCAGAAGCGCAGAGGTAGAAGGAGGGGTTATTTGTGGTGAGGCGCAAGGAAATACGAAGATTGCTTTTCTTTGTAATGATGAGGGAGTGATATCTCCTGGTGTGGGGGAAGAGCCTGTATTTCGTGAGGCGTTTGTTAAATGCGATCGCTTGTTCCAAAGTTATTTAAATTTTTCTCTAGAAGAGTTACTTGAGCATAATCAAGATTTATATGTGCAACCTGCTTTATTTGCTCTGCAATATGCTCTTTGTGAACTCTGGAAGTCTTGGGGAATTCGCCCTTGTGCAATTTTAAGTTCTGGTTTGGGTGAATATGTTGCGGCTCAACAAGCTGGAGTTTTTTCTGTTGAAGATGCAGTTAAGTTGGTTGCAAGTCGCGCTCTTTTATTAAAACAAAAACTTGGGAAAGACAGTTCTTTAGCTTTTCAAAAGGTAGCTGAAGAAGTTTCTTATCATAATGCCCAACTCACTTTAATTTCCAGTATTAATGGTAAAGTTGTTAATAATTTTATTAAAACTGCTGATTATTGGGTGCAACAACTGCGTCAATCAGATAATGTTGCCAAAGGAATTGCCACTCTGCATCAGATGGGCTATCAAATATTTCTAGAAATTGGCACTCAGCCCACACTAGTTAATATTGGTCGTCAAAATTTACCTGCAAGCGAAATCCTGTGGTTGTGTAGTTTAGTAAAAGATGGTAGCAACTATCAGCAAATACAAACTGTCTTAGCAGAACTATATGTAAGAGGGGTAAATATTAATTGGAAAGAATTTCATCGCTCTCGACCAGGACAAAAAATTAGTTTACCAAATTCTCCTTTTATCCGCAAACGCTACTGGGTAACTCCTGTTAATAATCAGCAGGATTCAGCTAGCAAATTTCATAACTATGGACATCCTTTATTAGGCGATCGCCTATCTTCTCCTCTATCTTCTATTCAATATCGAGTTAATATTAGTCAGCACAACCCAGGATTTTTAGCTGAACATCAAGTTTTTGATAAACCTATCTTTCCTGGTGCAGCATTTATTGAAATGGCTTTAGCGGCGGGAGAAGGTAACGCCGTTAGTTTAGAAAATATTGAATTTATCAAAGCCCTGTTGCTTCAAGATACAGAAGATATTTTACAATTAATTATTGAGCATAAACTCGATAAAAAAGAAAGTTTTTGCATATATAATCAATCTGGCGATAATTGGGATGTACTCGTTACTGGAGAAATTGAGAAGTTAAAATCAATTAATTTAACTACCCAAAATCTAGAAGAAATAGAAGCGGAATGTCCAGAACAGGTTGAGATTAATTCATTTTATCAAACATACCAAAAATCTGGAGTAAATTACGGTATTAGCTTTCAGCTAATCAATAAACTTCAGCGTGGTAAAAATAGTGCGATCGCTCAAATTAAGTTAACCGATACTCTACGTTTAGAAGCGAAAAACTATCATTTTCACCCAGCAATGCTTGACGCTTGTTTTCAGGCGATTGCAGCTATATTATTTCAGCAAGAGTCATCTGTAACTTATGTACCAATCCGCATTGCTAAATTCCAATTTTTCCGCTCTCCAGGTGATAGCGTCATCAGTGCAGTTAGACTAACCAAAAGCTCTCATAATTTGATTGTCTCTAACATTGATATTTATTCAGAACAAGGCGAATTACTAGTAGCAATTACCGGATTTGAACTCAAATCAGTTCAACGCCAAGAAATTATCCACCATGAAAGCCAAGCTCAATCTTATATAGAAGAATGGATTACTTTACCACCATTATTACCTGATGGTAGAGATTATTTACTTACTCCTGATGTAATTAAAACTCAAGTCAACCTACAGCAATTAGAACAGCAATTGGCGGATAAATTGCGTCAATATGAACGCTTGCTGGGTGAGATGGAAAGTTTAAGCGTAAGTTATGTATGGGAAGGTTTAAAAAAGCTTAACTGGGAACCGAAATTAGGTGAAACTTATCAAGAAGAAACAATTGCGGATCAAGGTGGAGTAGTTGATTTTTATCGTCCCTTATTATCGCGGTGTTTCGCCATACTAGCCGAAGAAGGAATTGTTACTCAACAAAAAGATGGCTGGTTATTAGCAAAAGAACCTAGTACATCTTCATCTCAATTACAAATCCCACACCTTCGCAGCGAATTTCCTGATTACCTTGCAGAAATAAACCTCATAGAAGGTTGTGGTTCAGCTTTAGCGGCTGTAATGCGTCGTCAAATTGAACCATTAGAACTACTATTTCCTCAAGGCGATTTAAATGCGATCGCATCTGTATATTCTGATGCGGCTGGGGCTAAGTTGATGAATGAACTAGTTGCAGAAACTATTAGATGTGCAATAGAAAACTTACCAACAAATCGTCAGCTAAGAATTTTAGAAATTGGAAGCGGAACAGGATCAGCCACCACTGCAATTTTACCGCATTTAAATAATGGTCAAATCGAATATGTATTTACCGATATTTCCTCTAGATTTTTAACCAGAGCCAAAGAAAATTTCGCCCATTATCCCTTCATAAAATATCAAACATTAGATATAGAAAAAAATCCGCTTGCTCAAGGTTTTCTCCCTGGAAGTTTTGATATTATTATTGCCGCCAACGTCCTCCATGCAACAGCAGATATTGACAAAACACTCCAACACGTACATTCCCTAATAGCACCTAACGCCCTACTAATACTATTAGAAAGTACCGGCGCACGTCGTTGGATAGATTTAACCTTCGGCTTAACAGAAGGATGGTGGCTATGCAGTAAAGATCCCCACCGCAATGGCTATCCTTTACTAGATACAAAACATTGGCAAAACCTACTTACTAATCATGGGTTTGCGGAAACTAATATTATTGAACCAACCAGTCCAGAGACACACAACCTATTAAAACAAAGTATAATCATCGCCAAAAACAACCTTCCTCCTCTCTGCGCGACGGACACTTTGCTCAATGGGGGGAACCCCCGCACGCAAGTGTCCTCCTCCACGCCTCTGCGTGAATTAATCTTTGCCGATTCCAAAGGAATAGCCGAAACTTTAATCACCCCATTTCAGCAACGAGGCATTACTTGTTCCCTCATCTTCCCCCAACAAATTAATCCCGACAATCTTGAAGATTACCTCTTATTAGCCCCAGAAATCCGTGAAATCATTTACCTCTGGCCATTACAAGAAATAGAAGGCGAAATTTATCAACAAGTAGAAACTCATTGTAAACGCTTTCTATTTTTAATTCAGGCGTTATTACAACAAGAAAATCCCCCTGCGCTGATTCTCGTCACCCAAGGTTCCGTACCAGCCAAAGAACTAGCAACCCTCACATCTCCAGCACAATCTTCCTTATTAGGAATTGCTTTAAGCCTAATACTAGAGCATCCTGAATTAAATTTCAGAGCCATAGATTTAGATCCTAATGAACAAGATTTAGAAGAAAAACTATTCCGAGAAATCTACAGCGATACACAAGAAACCCACGTCGCCTTGCGCGGAGATGAACGGTTTGCTCCGCGTTTAGTAGAGCTAAAATTAGAAGAAGGAAACATCAATTTCCGTCAAGATAGCTGTTATATAATTACTGGCGGTACAGGCGGATTAGGTTTAGCCACCACCCGATGGATGATAGAACGTGGCGCTCGTCATTTAGTATTATGCAGTCGCAGTGGTGCAGAAGCTCTTACCCCTGAAATTATTACAAGTCTGCAAACCCTGAACGCAGATATCGAAATTAAAGATGTTGATGTCACAGATGCAGACAAACTGCACATATTACTACAAGAATGCCGATCGCAGTACCCTGTACGAGGCATTTTCCACATTGCGGGCACTTTAGACGATACAACATTACTGCGACTGACACCAGAACGTTTTAACCATGTTCTAGCGCCCAAGGTGAAAGGAACTTGGCTACTTCATCAATTAACGCTTAACGATCCTTTAGATTTTTTTGTTTGTTATACTTCTGCTGTATCCCTAATTGGCTCGGCTGGACAAGCCAATGCTGCGGCTGCTAATGCTTTTGAAGATGCTTTTACCTATTATCGTCATGCACATAGTTTGCCTGCAACAGTTATCAATTGGGGGCCGTGGAGCGAAATTGGTGCAGCAGTCGATCGCAACGTCTTAGAAAGATTAGCAGCCAAAGGTTATGATGCGATCACACCTGATTTAGCACTCAATACTTTAGAAAAAATCTTGTTTAACAAGGTTGTCCGTGCTGGTGTAATTGCCATTAATTGGCAACGTTTCCCCTATATTAGTCAAAGCTTTTATCAAAACTTCTTACCTCAAGTACAAACTAAATCTCAAACTGCATCAAATATTTTAGAACAATGGCAAACGATACCTGTAAAACAGCGTCGAGATTTGCTAATTAGCCACATTAGTTTACGCGTATCCGCTGTATTAGCACTATCAACTGATGAAATAGTTTCTCCCCAACAAGGCTTTTTTGATATGGGGATGGACTCGCTCACGTCCACAGAACTTCGCAATCTTCTGCAAACAGATTTTAATTGCTCTATACCCACAACAATTACTTTTCGTTTTCCCAACGTCGAAACTTTAGCCGATTATCTACTGCGAGAAGTTTTAAATATCTCTGAGGTGCATCAACTTAACACCCAAGGGAATGGAAGTATTAAAGCCTCTCTCCCAGTGGGGGAGAGGTTTGGAGAGGGGTTATTCGGTAAACTCTCAGAAAAACCACAACAAGAAGAAGATCCAATTGTCATTGTAGGGATGGCTTGCCGATTTCCTGGCGGTGCAGATGATTTGGAATCATTCTGGCAACTTTTAGAACAGGGGAAAGATGCGGTGAGAGAAATTCCAGGCGATCGCTGGGATATTCGAGCGTGGTATCATCCCGATCCAGATGCACCGGGAAAAATATATTCTCCTTACGGAGCATTTCTAGAGCAAATAGATCAATTTGATGCCGAATTTTTTGGCATTGTCCCACGCGAAGCTGTCGCTATAGATCCTCAGCAACGTCTATTACTAGAAACTACTTGGCAAGCTTTAGAATCTGCGGGACAAAATCCCCAGCAGTTACGCAACAGTCAAACCGGGGTTTTTGTTGGGGCGATGACTCAAGACTATGCACAATTGAGTTATGCTCCAGAAGCAATTAATGCCTATACTGGTTCTGGAACTTCTGTTAGTGTAGCCGCCGGTCGTCTTTCTTATGTACTGGGCTTGCAAGGGCCATCAATGACAGTTGATACTGCTTGTTCTTCTTCATTAGTAGCAGTACATTTGGCTTGTAATGCTTTGCGTAATGGTGAGTGTAACGTTGCCCTGGCGGGTGGTGTCAACGTAATTTTAACCCCAGTAATTTCCTTAATTGAAAGTCGCGCTCACATGCTTGCACCTGATGGGCGTTGCAAGACGTTTGATGCGAGTGCTAATGGCATGGTACGAGGTGAAGGTTGCGGGATAATTGTTCTCAAGCGGTTGAGTCAAGCAGTTAAAAATGGCGATCGCATTTTAGCTAGGGTTTACAGTACAGCCGTGAATCACGATGGCCCCAGTAGTGGGCTGACTGTACCTAATGGAGATGCTCAGGAAAAATTATTACATCAAGCACTGAATGCAGCGAAACTCAAACCAGAGCAAATAGATTTTATCGAAGCTCATGGTACTGGTACTGCGATCGGAGATCCGATTGAATTAGAAAGTATGGCTGCGGTTTTTGGAAAGCGTCCCCAAAATCGACCTTTAATAATTGGTTCTGTCAAAACTAATTTAGGACATTTAGAAGGTGCAGCCGGAATTGCTGGGTTAATCAAAACTGTTTTAGCCTTGCAACACCATAAAATTCCTCCCCATCTTCACTTTGAAAAACCCAATCCCCGTTTTGATTGGAGTTCTCATATTTTTGAAGTTCCAGTACATGGTAAAAACTGGCATCCTAGCGAACGAGAACGAATTGCGGGTGTGAGTTCCTTTGGATTTAGTGGTACGAATGCCCATATTATTGTGGGAGAAATTGCATCTAATTCCTCACAACAATCTGATAATCAGCTTTACCTTTTACCTCTTTCGGCTCGTTCCGAAAAGTCTCTCAAAGAGTTAGCAAAAAACTATCAATCCGCTTTAAATGAATCTGTAAATTTAGCCGATGCTTGTTTTACTGCAAGTACAGGAAGGCCGATTTTTTGCCATCGATTGTGTATTTTAGCCGATTCAATCACCACAGCACAAAAAGCACTTGCTGATTTCCCCAAAGGTGATGACTCTGAAAATTTAATTACGCCAATTTCATCAGAAACTGAATCCACTGTAGCTTTTTTATTCTCAGGACAAGGTTCCCAATATTCAGGAATGGGACAAACTCTTTACAACAAAGAACCTGTCTTTAAAAATACTCTAGATATTTGTGACAAAATCCTGCAACCTATTTTAGGAACATCGCTGTTAGATTTAATATTTGAATTGCCAAATAGCGATTTGCTTGAACAAACTCAAATTACACAGCCAGCGCTGTTTTCCCTGGAATACGCACTTGCTAAATTATGGCAATCTTGGGGAATACAACCCTCGGCACTTTTAGGACATAGTATTGGTGAATATGTCGCAGCTTGTTTAGCTGGAGTCTTTTCTTTAGAAGATGCTCTACAATTAGTTACCCAACGCGGTCGCTTAATGGGAGAACTACCGCACAATGGAGCTATGGCGGCAATTTATGCTGATTATGAAACAGTAGCAGCTTATATTGCTCCATATAGTAATCAAGTTAATATTGCCGCAGCTAATGGTGCAATTACTGTAATTTCTGGCTTGAATGAAATTGTTGATCAACTAGAGAAACTTTTTATAGAGCAAAGTTATAAAACTAGACGATTAGCAGTATCTCATGCTTTTCACTCTGCTTTAATGGAGCCAATGCTTGATGAATTTGCTGAAGTTTTAAATAGAATTTCTTTCCATGAACCAAGTTTAATTATTATTAGCAATGTCACAGGTAAACCAATTGGTAAAGAAATTGCAACTCCCGATTATTGGCTACGCCACATTCGTAGCACTGTACATTTTGGTAAAGGGTTCCAATTCTTAATTGACAGTGGTTATCGCTGTTTTCTGGAGTTGGGGCCGAAACCTGTGTTGCTGGATATGGCGCGACTAACTTCTCAAATCAAAGAAATATTATGGCTACCGAGTATCGTACCTGGAAAAGATGAACAAGCCCAGATGTACAAAAGTTTGGCAACACTTTTCGTTAATGGTTACTCTATAGAATGGACAGAGGTATTGAAACAAGGAACGCGGATTACTTTACCTACTTATCCATTTCAACGAGAACGCTACTGGTTGTCAAATTCACAATTTTTTATAGCTGATATCAAAACTAAATTGCATCCTTTTATTAGTGATGTTAAAAAGCTGGCTACAGGAGAAATTATTTTTGAGGGAGAGATAAGTTCTGAGAATCCAGAATATTTGGAAGGACACAAGGTATTTGGAAAAATATTATTTCCGGCTACGGGTTTTATTGAAGCGATTTTAGCAGCTAGCCAGAAAATATTTACTGATGGGTTGGCGATTATACAAAATGTGTCGATTCATCAGGGGTTAGTATTATCTCAATCTCCAACTATATTGCAGATAATTTTTAAACCGAAAAAATCATCTGGCTATGGTTTTGAGATATTTAGTAATGATTCATCACAGGATAAGTGGGTTCTTCATGTTAGTGGTGAGATTAATGAAAATCTCACGCAGAGACGCAGAGACGCAGAGAAAGAAAGAGGGGAATCTGTTGATATCTCTAGATTTTATGAGCTTTATCAGCAGATGGGAATTAGCTATGGCAAGGAATTTCAAGCTATTCAAGAATTGCGCTATTTAGGAAATGGTTCTCAGGCTCGGATTAGTATCGATCGCAGTTTAGCAGATCAGCGCTATTGTCTGCATCCTGTGCTTTTAGATGCTTGCTTACAAAGTATTGGCGCGGCTTTTCCAGAAATTCACGGTAAGGAATTGCATTTACCTTATGGTTTCTCTTCATTAGAATTCTTTGGAAATCCCGGTTCTCAAGCTTGGACACGCATTTATATTAAATCTAATGCTAACGGGGAAATGTCTGTAGATGTAGATGTTTATAATGAACAAGAACGGCTTTGCGCTCGGTTTACTGACTTAGTAGCACGGCGGACTAATCCAACAGCTTTACAACGTTTATGGCAAGAAACTGAAAAAAATTGGTTTTACCAAGTTCAATGGCAAAAGCTGAATTTAATTTCAAGTGTTACAGCAAATACTAACAATTCTTGGTTAGTGTTTGTGCATACTGATAAAACTTGGAATCAGTTGGTAGCTTTATTGAAACAAGCTGGAGAGCAAGTCATTACTGTGGAAATAGGTAATGATTATAAATGCCGTTCTCAACATGATTTTGTAATCAATCCATCTCAAAAATCTGATTTTGAGCGTTTATATCAAGAAGCATATCCATTGGGAGAATTTCCCATAGGGTTGATTTTTGCTTGGGAAGCAGATACAGTTTACAAGAGTTGTAATGCAGCATTGTACTTAATCCAAACCATCACAGATAAGTGGAAAAATTTACCTGATTTATGGTTACTCACTCGCGGTGCAAATCAAGTGCTAGCTGATAGTTATGTACAACCTGAACAGTCAGGATTATGGGGATTAGGAGCAGTAATTAATAACGAATATCCCCAAATGCGTTGTGTATGTTTGGATTTATCAGCCACAGTAGAAGCTGATGAAGCTGAATTTTTGTTCAACGAATTACACACTTCAAGCAGTGAGTCGCGCCTAGCTTTACGTCAAGGAAACCGCTATGGAGCAAGGTTAGTATCTGCAACAATTCCTACAGCACAAAAACAACAGCTAGTTAGCAAAGAAGGAGCTTATTTAATTACTGGAGGTTTAGGTAAACTTGGCTTATTAATGGCTGAGTGGCTATCAAAAATGGGAGCTAGTCATATAGTTTTGTGTAGCCGTAATGTTAAGTCTCAACCAGAAGCGCTCGCCTCATTAACTAAAAATAATACACAGATTACAATTATCGAAGCTGATATTACTTTAGCAGCAGATATAGAACAAATATTCTCTCGTTTTGGCACAGATTTACCTCCTTTACGCGGGGTAATTCACGCGGCGGGTGTCTTCGATGATGGTCTTTTGAGTAATCAAAGTTGGGAAAGATATCAAAACGTCATGCGTCCCAAAGTAGAAGGTACTTTATTATTAGACCGTTACACCCGTAATTTATCTTTAGACTTTTTCGTTGCCTTTTCTTCTGCTGCTGTAATCCTCGGTTCACCTGGACAAAGTAGTTACGCTGCTGCTAATGCTTTTATGGATGCTTTAATGCAGCAACGGCAAAGTTTAGGATTACCAAGTATCAGCATCAATTGGGGAGCATGGAATACAGGAAATGAAATTGACAAACAACGTTTTGCTAGTTGGGGTATTCAAAGTATGTCTTCTGATACTGCTCTAGAATATCTTAGTAAATTGATTCTGGGCAACGTTTCCCAAGGAGCCATTCTCGATATTGATTGGTCTACTTTTAATCAAGCTTTTAATATCAACCAACCATTCTTTGCAGAAGTAATCATACCAAAAGAAAACAGCCAAAATGCAAAATTATTAGAACAATTAAAATCTGTCCCTATAGATGAACGAACAACAACTTTATCCCAAGGAATTGAGCAAATATTACGGGAGGTAACTGGATTAAGTACAACTAACGTGATTCCTCAACAAACCTCTTTCTTAGAGTTAGGCTTAAACTCATTAATGGTAATAGAATTTAAAAACAGGCTAGAAAATAATTTAGCTTGTACTTTATCTTCATCTGTAATCTTTGATTATCCTAATATCGCAAGTATTACTAATTATCTGCGAGAAGAAGTATTAGCTGATAGTATCGAATTTGAGGTAAAAATTACCTCAGAAACAGATACTCTAAATCCTTATGACAGCCTTGATGAAGACGAACTGACAATACTACTTAATCAAAAATTAGCGGAGCTTAATAAATATGGTGAGTGAATATTAAAGTTTTTCAAATAACACTCTGCGTCCCTTTGCGTAAACCTCCGCGTTCCTCTGCGTTAAAAAATAAATTATATGGTTCAAAGCACAGATTATAAAAAATTAATAGCAACAACCTTAACAAAAATGGAGGCAATGCAGGCTCGCATCACCGAATTAGAAACAAGACAAAGTGAGCCAATTGCTGTTGTTGGGATGGGATGTCGTTTCCCTGGAGGCATAAATTCTTCTGACGCTTATTGGAATTACTGTAAAGCCGGATTTGACGCAATTGTAGAAGTTCCTCAAAGCCGTTGGGATATCTCAAAATTTTATGCTCCAGAACCCACTCCCGGCAAAATGAACACTCGTTATGGGGGATTTTTACAAGAGGATATTAGTGAATTTGATGCCCGTTTCTTCTCCATATCTTCCCGTGAAGCCACCTCAATGGACCCCCAACAAAGGTTACTACTTAAGGTGACATGGGAAGCTTTAGAAAATGCCAATATACCACCAACTAATTTAGCAAGTGAACGCGTTGGTGTATTTGTTGGTATTACCAGCGTTGACCACGCGATGACGGTCTATAAAAGCAATTATGATGAAATCGATTCTTTTTTTGGCACAGGAAATGCCCTGAGTGCAGCCGCCGGGAGGTTATCTTATTTTCTCAACCTCCGTGGCCCTTCCATGTCTATTGATGCAGCCTGCGCTTCTTCACTGGTTGCTATTCACCAAGCTATTCGCAGCTTAAGAAATAATGAATGCGAATTAGCTTTGGTTGGTGGGGTAAATCTCATCTTAAATCCAGCAATTACAATTAACCTTTCTCAGTCAGGGATGATGTCTCCCGATGGTCGATGCAAGACCTTTGATGCGGCTGCAAATGGTTATGTGCGGGGAGAAGGCTGTGGGGTTTTAGTGCTGAAACGCCTATCTGTAGCTCAGAAAAAGAGCGATCGCATCCTCGCTGTATTACGAGGATCGGCGGTGAATCATAACGGTGCAGCCGCCGGTTTAACGGTTCCTAGTGGACCGGCACAACAAGATTTACTCCGCCAAGCCTTAGCTGATGCTCGAATATCTCCCCAACAAGTTGGGTATATAGAAGCACATGGCACAGGAACATCTTTAGGAGATCCCATAGAAATGAATGCGATCGCGGCTGTTTATGGAGAGCGATCGCAACCTCTTTACGTTGGTTCAGTTAAAACTAATATCGGACATCTTGAAGCAGCCGCAGGTATAGCGGGAACGATCAAAACGATTCTCGCCCTCCAACATGGTGAAATTCCGCCTCATCTCCATTTCCAAAAGCCTAATCCCCTAATTAATTGGCAAGGATATCCGATCAAAATTCCTAGTCAAACAATACCCTGGTCTAACAATGGTGAAGTCCGCATCGCTGGAGTTAGTTCCTTCGGTTTTTCGGGAACCAATGCTCATGTCATCGTTGAACAAGCACCTGCTGTAAAAACAATAGAAATCAAGCTACAACGTCCTAGCCATCTGTTAACAATTTCTGCCCATAATGAAACTGCTCTCAAAGAATTAGCGCAACGTTTTTACAATCATCTAGAATCTCATCCAGAAATTGGAGATATTTGTCATAGTGCAGCTATCGGTAGATCACCCTTACCCGAACGACTGGCGATCGTTGCAGATACACTACCAGAATTGCAACAAAAATTATCAGCTTTTGCCGACGAAAAAACTCTTGATAATCTGACTTTTTATCAACGTTTTCCAGGAGAAAAACAGACAAAAATAGTCTTTCTTTTCACTGGTCAAGGAGCTTGTTATGCAGGTATGGGTCATCAACTCTATCAAACGCAACCGACATTTTGCAAATATATTGATAAATGTGCCGAAATTTTAGCGAATCATTTAGAGCATTCATTACAAGATATATTATTTGGTAATCAAACAGATTTACTCAATCAAACTGCATACGCTCAACCAGCTATATTTGCTCTAGAATATTCTCTTGCCATGCTGTGGCAATCTTGGGGAATCGAACCCAGCTTACTAATTGGGCATAGCGTTGGCGAATATGTAGCAGCTTGTATTGCCGGAGTATTTAGCTTAGAATCAGGTTTACAATTAGTTGTTAAACGTGGGCAATTAATGCAAACTGCGCCTACAGGAAAAATGGCTTCAGTTTTTGCAGATGAAGCAACTGTACTGTCTCTGATTAAAAATTATAGTAATACAGTTTCAATCGCAGCTATTAATCATCCTCAACAAATTATAATTTCTGGAGAAAACAACAGTATTGATGAGATTTTAGCCAACTGCAAAAACCAAAAAATTGCTGTTCAATTCCTATCAGTGAGTGGTGCTTTTCATTCTCCATTAATGGAGCCAATTTTAGATGAATTTGAAACTGCTGCTCGGAGTATTTCTTATCATCACCCCAAAATTATACTACTTTCAGGCATTGACGGACAACCTTTAGAAAAGGCACCCGATGCAAGTTATTGGAGACAACAATGCCGTCAACCTGTGCAATTTTTGCAGAGTTTAATTACTGCCTTAAATAAAGGATATAACCTGTTTTTAGAAGTAGGTTCAAGACCAATCCTAGCAGAACAAGGTCGTCGTTATAACGATAAAGCTATCTGGATCAGTTCTCTAAATAGAGGTCTGGATAACTGGCATACAATGCTGGCAACACTAGCCCAACTCTACATTAATGGAGTTAGTTTTCATGCCGAAAAATTCAATGAAGATTACGGTTACAGAAATGTACAATTACCGACTTATCCCTTTCAGAGAAAACGTTTCCAATTTCAGTCTGCTGTTTTAGTTGAATCTAGCCAAATTAACGAAGTGTATATAGAAAGAGAACAAGCTAAAATGACGGTAGTAAAAGTTTCAAATAACCAAAAACATCAGCAAGAAATCCGCAATAAGTTAAAGTCTATTTTAGCTCTGCTACTCAGAGAAAACGAAAATGACATTAGAGATGATGAAACCTTATTAAATCTAGGAGCGGATTCCATCATTTTGACTGACTTTGCTCGCAAAATTCAAGAAAATTTTAGCGTCAATGTCAAAATAGATCAATTATTCACTGATTTGCAAACAATTGCTGATCTAGCTAATTATCTGTCTACTTATATTGAACAGGAATCATTAGAGATATCTGATGAAATCTCAGTAGCTAATATATTAAATCCAACCTCAGAATTAAATAACTACCTGTGGGTAATTTCCCAACTACAACCGATTGCTGTTGCCTATATTATCAAAGCTTTAGAAGGATTAGGAAAGAGACTAAATAAGGCAGAAACTTGGACAACAGAAGACTTATTACAAACTTTGCCCATTGCCCCAAAATATCATATTTTAGTTACTCGTTATTTAAGCACTTTAGAGCAAGCTGGAATTATTCAAAATCAAGGTAACTTCTGGACAGCAAAAAACCTATCTACGCCTTTTTCTTTACCAGAAGCCATAGAAAATCTGCAACAAACTTGTCCCGCAGCTAAACCAGAGCTAGAAATGCTGCAACGCTGCGGAGAAAATCTAGCAGAAGTCCTTAAAGGAAATATAGAGCCTTTAGAGTTAATTTTCCCAGCAGGTTCAGTGATTCATGCAGAAAGCATATATGGTAATTCTCCTGTATCTCGTTTGATGAATCAACGAGTAGCCCAAGAAATTAACCGGATTTTAAAGAGTTTTTCTAGTAGGGATCGCCCTTACCAAATTATCGAAGTTGGAGGTGGTACAGGCGCAACTTCTGAAGCAATTCTTAATGACTTAAATCTCAATAACGTCACTTATGATTTTACCGAACTTTCTCCTGTTCTACTAAATAAAGCGCGTCAAAAATTTAAACACAGAGATAATCTCAACTTCCATCAGCTCGATATTGAAAAATCACCAGTTTCTCAAGGAATACCAGCACATTCTTATCACATAGTTGTTGCTGCTAACGTACTTCATAGTACCCGAAATATTAGAGAAACACTCAATCATATCCGGGAATTACTACTACCTGGTGGTTTCTTAGTACTACTAGAAACAGTAGAAAATAATTCCTGGCTAGATTTAACTTTTGGACTCACACCAGGATGGTGGCGTTTTCAAGATAAAGAGTTACGTTTAGATACTCCGTTGTTGAATGCAGAAACTTGGTGTTCTGTTTTAAAACGCTGTGGTTTTGTAACTGCGGATAGTTTTTCTCAACAAAAAAATGTCAGCATCTACAATGGACAAGAGTTAATTATTGCTTCCGTTTCTGTTGCAGAAAGTGCTATTGTTAATCAGCCAAAAACAGTAGCTGTATCAATACAAAGCTCTGGTAAAGAAGCTTTAATGATGGCTCAATTACAATCTTTGAAAGACCTCAAAGATATACATGAAAAAACCATTATCAAGCAATTAGAAATCCTCCAATCTGCACCTGTTGCACCAAGCGCTACATCAGAAGTTTTGATTAGACAGGCAGAAACTGCGCCTCCTCAACAAGCCAAAATAGAAATTACACCTCCTCCCCAAAAAGTTAAAATTGATTCACCTAACAAAACTAGCTCTCCAAGTTTAAACCCACTAGCCTTAAAGCTGAATGAAAACAAATCTTTAACGGAGAAGCAGCAAGCTTTTATCCGCAATTTAGAGATTATTTATAATCAAAGAACAGCAAAATCCAAGGCATATTCACAAACTAGCCGTAAAACAATGGTTGATGTCAAACCTACCATTGATTTCCGTATGGCTTTAAAAGAATTTCAATATCCCATTGTCTCAGAATCAGCTCAAGGTGCATATTTTCGGGATATTGACGGCAATGATTACATCGACTTAGCAATGGGGTTTGGGGTTAACTTTTTTGGGCACAGTCCTGATTTCGTAATCGAAGCAGTTCAGCAGCAAATGCAACACGGAATCGGATTAGGAATGCAGTCTAATATTGCGGCAGAAACGGCTGCTTTAATTAGTGAAATAACTGGTGTAGAGCGGGTTGCTTTTAGTAACACTGGAACAGAAGCAATTATGGCAGCAGTTCGGATTGCTCGTTCTCGGACAAAACGCCAAAAAATTGTGCTGTTTTCTGGTTCTTATCACGGGACTTTTGATGGTATTTTAGCGCGAGTTGGAGAGGAGCCGGTAACTGCTAAACCATTGAGTCTCGGTATACCATCAGGAATGGTTGAAGACGTAATAGTTCTTACCTATGGAGCCGAAGAAAGCTTAGAAATAATTGCTGCTCAAGCTGATAATTTAGCAGCAGTATTGGTAGAACCTGTGCAAAGTCGTAAACCAGATTTACAGCCTAAAGAATTTCTCCAAAAATTACGTAAATTAACTCATGAAAAAGAGATTGCGTTAATTTTTGATGAGATTATTACTGGATTTCGCATGGCTCTAGGAGGAGCGCAGGAATGGTTTGACGTTGAGGCAGATATAGTAGTTTATGGAAAGGCAATTGGTGGTGGTTTGCCTATTAGTATGATCTGTGGCAAAGCAGATTTCTTAGATACAATTGATGGCGGTTTTTGGAGTTATGGAGATAATTCTCATCCGCAAACAGAATTAACTGCGTATGGTGGGACTTTCTGTCGTCATCCTTTGGCTCTGGCTGCTTGTCGTGCAGTGCTGCTACATTTACGCGAACAAGGTGGAGCACTTCAAAAACGAGTAAATCAATTAACTAACCGATTAGCAACAGAAGTTAATCAATTCTTTCAAGAAATCGGAATTCCCATCCGCATCGTTAATTTTGGTTCTCTGTTTCGTTTTGAACCCTTTGGAGCTTATAGTCTTTTTCTGCAACCAATTGAATTGCCGCTCTTTTATTACTTGCTAAATCTCAAAGGCGTTTATACATGGGAAAAACGAGTTTGTTTTCTCTCCACATATCATACTAATGAAGATATAGATAAAGTAGTAATTGCTGTCAAAGAAGCTATTAGAGAACTGCGACAAGCAGGTTTTTTTGAAAATGCCAAACCACCCCAAGCAAAGAAAAGAGAAGAAAGCGATCGCTCTGATGATGAAGATGGTAGGAATAATCTAAACCAGACATTTCCTACTAGTGAAGCGCAACGTCAGCTTTGGCTATTGGCAGAATTAGACACCACCGCTTCGGCATCATATAACGTTACTACTTCCTTGGAATTGCATGGTTCTGTAGATATTTCATCTTTACAGCAAGCTATTAATGAAGTAGTAAATCGTCATGAAGCTTTGCGAACTAAAATCTTAGAACAAGGCGAACTACAGGAAGTTATCAAAAGTGTCAAAATTGACCTACCGTTAATCAATTTAATAGATGAAGAAAATCCTGAAGCAACTGCTTTAATATTCAGAACTCAGTTGTCTCAAAAGCCTTTTGACTTGGGTATCGCTCCATTATTTGCAGCTGTGTTGATGCGTTTAGCGCCTGAACACTATCTGCTATCTTTAAAAACCCATCATATCGTTGCCGATGGTTGGTCACTAGGGCTAATTTTGAATGAAATCGGCAAACTTTATTCAGCAAAAATTGGTGCTGCTACAAACAATTTAGCGCCACCAATGCAGTTTCGCCAATATTTAGCTTTGCGACAGCAAGAAGCGCAAAGTCCACAGATGCAAGAGCATCGGGATTTTTGGTTGAAAACCTACGAGGGAGAAATCCCCGTATTTGAGCTTCCTACTGACTTTCCCCGTCCTACTGTCAAAACTTACACAGGAGGTAGAGAAAATAAAATTATTGCTCCTCAACTGTGGCGAGATTTACAAACTGTAGGACGTAAAAATCAAGCAACATTATTTATGACGATATTCGCCGCTTACACAGCTTTTCTGCGTCGAATTTCTGGTCATGATGATTTAGTAATTGGTATTCCCATTTCTGGACGACAATTTGAGGGAAGTGAGGAGTTAGTTGGCTTTTGTTCGCAATTTTTACCAGTTCGTATCCAGACAAATATTACTGCTTCATTTGTTGAACATCTTCGTCATACTAAAGAAACGCTTATAGCCGCCTTTAAACACCAAAGTCATGCCTTAGAAGAGTTATTAGCAGCTTTACAATTACAACGAGATTTTTCCCGTTCTCCCTTGATATCCGTATCTTTCAATATGGACCCTAGTTTAACTCTACCTGAGTTTGAGGGATTACAAGTATTACTGCCGCCAGACCCCATTGGATACACTCCTTTTGATTTAGGCTTTAATTTCATTGAAATCAATGATGCGCTAATTATCTACTGCAACTACAACACAGAACTGTTTAAATCAGAAACTATCAAACAGTTTTTAGAAAGTTTTGAAATTTTGATGCAGGGTGTAATTAATCATGGCAATAGTTTACTTTCTCAATTGCCTTTATTAACACAGCCGCAAGAACAAAAATTACTGGCAGAGTTGACAGGGACAACAATAGATTTGCCTCAAAATGCAACAATTATTGATGACTTTATTGCCAAAGTAAACTCTACACCAAATGCACCAGCATTAATTGTTGGACAAACTACTCTCAGTTATCGAGAATTGAATGAGAAAGTAAACCGCTTAACGAATTACTTGCATGAAAAATATCAGCTTGTTTCCGGGAAAGCGATCGCACTAATTATCGGGCGTAATCAAAACTTAATTATCGCCATTCTTGCTACTTTCAAAATCGGGGCAACTTATGTTCCCATAGATCCCCAATATCCTGATAGCCGCATCGATTTTATCTTAAAAGATAGTGGATCTCAGATATGCCTCACAGAGAGTAGTTTTGTCTCACAATTACCTCAAGAGATAGAAGCAATTTGCTTGGATAAAATCGATGAGATTCTGGCAGAATTTGACAACACCGAACCTAAATTCAGACCAGACTCTAGCCAAATGGCTTATATTTTATACACTTCTGGCTCAACAGGAAACCCCAAAGGAGTCATGGGTTGTCACATCTCTATTTTGAATGTAATTCGGAGTTTACGACTTACCTTCGACTTAAATAAACATCCTGAATGGCGCTATATTTTCACCGCACCTGTTACCCACGATCCATCTTTGCGGAATATTTTTCTCCCGTTGACAATCGGTGCTGCTTTATATATGTACGAAGTCAAACATATAGGGCATTTAGTTTCCTTTTTACAAGAAAACCAAATTAATGCACTGCATACAACGCCATCTATTTATCGGGAAATTTTGGCTGGACTCGATACTGAAGAAACTATCCCCAGCTTAAAATATATTTCTTCAGGGGGAGAGAAATTAGACAGAGAAACTGCGATTGCTTTAAGAAAACGCTTCCAAGCTGATATTGTCAGCAATGTCTACGGTTCCACAGAAACTTGTGTAGGAGTAGCTCAATATACAATAGACGAAAATTTAAATACAGATGTACCCCTTGGACAGGTTTTCCATAATAATCGCTTATTTGTGCTTGATGAATTCAATAACACTGTACCTCTTCATGTAGTAGGTGAAATTTGTGTAGAAGGTGTAGCATTAGCAGCTGGTTATCACAACCTCCCCCAAATCACCACAGAAAAATTTAAACCCAGCTTTATAAATGAGGGAAAAACTCTCTTTAGAACAGGAGATTTAGGTAAACAAATCGCCGCAGGTGTGATTGAATTTATTGGTCGTAAAGATAATCAAGTTAAGGTGAATGGTTATCGTATAGATCCAGGAGAAATTGAATACCAACTCAGCTGTCATGCTCAGATTGAAAGAGCGATTGTATTGCCTATCAATGTAGATAATCAAACCCAGTTATCTGCCTATTGCCAAACTGATAAAGACATAGAAATAGAAATTGTGGAAATTAGAGAATTTCTATCTAAGTCTCTGCCAGTTTACATGATTCCTACTTCCTTTATCTTCTTAAAGCAATTTCCCTTAACCAGACATGGCAAAATTGACTTGCGATCGCTTGCTGAACTCCAAGGAATCGGTAAGTTAACTCAGGCAACTTATACTGCACCGCGCAATAATTTAGAGTCCAAGCTAGTAAATATTTGGGGAAAAATTCTCACCAAACATCCCATTGGTATTTTTGATAACTTCTTTGAAATTGGTGGACACTCACTACTGCTTTCGAGAGTCGTAACTCACGTCCATAAAGAATTAAATGTGTTGGTCAAATTGGCTGACTTTTTTAAAGTTCCCACCATCGCCGGATTAGCAGCTTTAGTATCTAAAACCCAATATGACTATCAAGAACCCATACCAGCAATAACTCAGCAAAAGTCTTATCCTATGTCTCATGGGCAACGCCGCCTTTGGGCTTTAGAATTCCTCGATCATAATCATACTGCCTACGGAATGCCCAGTGCTTATCAATTCAATGGTACTTTACATATTGCTGCCTTTGAAAATGCTTTTCAACATTTGATCAAACGCCATGAGATTTTACGTACTACCTTTACATTAATAGATAATGAACCACGTCAAGCTGTACATGAAAACATTGATTTTGAGGTCAAGCAGATAGATTTGGTGGAGTATCAGGAACAAGAAAAACTCATTGCTGAAGCTATTCACAAGAATGCAAATACTACTTTTAATTTAGAAGTAGGGCCTTTACTCAACGTTCACTTACTAAAAGTCAGGCAACAGAGCTATATAGTTCTGTTTAATATGCACCATATCATTTCAGATGGTTGGTCAGCAGGCGTTTTAATTAAAGATTTCCTCGCGCTTTATCATGCTTACGGACAACAGAATGTAGAATTACCACCATCTTTAAGGATTCATTATAAAGATTATACTTACTGGCAAGAAAAGCGGTTAAAAACGTCGGAACTACAAGCACAACGTGATTACTGGCTAGTTAAATTGACTCCTGCTCCTACACGTCTCAACTTACCTTTAGATTATCCCCGTCCAGTGGTTCAAACTTTTCAAGGAGCGGCGGTTATATGGAAGCCAAACCAAGAATTAATCAAGCGTTTTGGGGTATTAGTAAAAAATAAAGAATCTAGTTTGTTTATGGGGTTACTGACTTTAGTCAAGAGTTTTCTGTTTCGCTACACCGAACAAAATGAGATTACAGTAGGCTCTCCCATAGCTGGCAGAAATCATCCCGATTTAGAAGAACAAATTGGTTTTTATGTTAATACGTTAGTTTTACGCGATCAAATAGCAGTAGACGACAGTTTTGCTACTTTACTTGCAAAAGTAAAAACAACCACACTAGAAGCTTATGACAATCAAGAATATCCCTTTGACAAACTAGTATCAGATTTGAATTTACACCGCGATCCTAGCCGTAATCCTTTATTCGATACTGTCGTTGTTTTGCAAAACAATCAAAATGTAGAGCTAGTACTAGATGGAATTACTCTTAATCCCATTGAGCAAGAGATTGTTAGTGCCAAATTCGATCTAGAATTTATTTTTGTGGAAGAGGCAGAACTATATCTGAAGCTAATATATAATACAGATATATTTGCCGAGGAACGTATCTCCTTGATACTAGAATTGTTAAAAAGTCTGCTAGAAAAAATAGTAGAATCTCCCAATATACTATTGCTAAACCTGTCTTTTAACAGAGAAAATTCTGACAAAGAAGATAGCAATCTTTTTTCAACAGATTTTAATTTTTAGTAACCCATACAGTTAAAGTAGGAGAAATTTATGAGCAAAAAACCACCAATTCTTGGAGTTTTAGGCGGAATGGGCCCTGTAGTTACCGCCGAATTTCTCAAATCTATTTACGAATATAACCAGTTTATTCATAAGGAACAAGAAACACCTAACGTTATTGTTTTCTCTCTGCCCTCTATACCAGATCGCAACAATTCCATTAATACTGGGAATGAAAGAGAATTTATTGATTTTATCCAATTGCATCTGGAAAATCTTAATCAACTTGTTGACCACATAGTGATTGGCTGTTGCCTAGCTCATTATGCTTTGCCTCAGATTCCAGAACATCTGACGCGGAAAGTAATTTCTTTAATTAAAATCGCAGATCAGCAACTTCAAGTACATGATGAACCTGCCCTTTTATTGGCAAGCACAGGAACTTACACAAAACAATTGTTTCAGGAAGGTTGTACTGCTGCTGAACGCATTATTTCTCTGTCTGAAACAGAGCAACAATTGATTGATGATATGATTTTTAAAATACTAAAACCAGGGCAAGACCCACTCACAATTATTGCAGATATCAAAGACTTGTTAGAGAAATATAATACTCATTCCTATATTTCTGGTTGTACAGAATTCCATCTGTTAACAAAATCTCTCAAGCTAAATGGAATTAATTCGATAAAAGCTATAGATCCTTTAAGTACCATTGCCCAAAACTTTTTTCAGCTATTAGATTCTAATTCGCTTCCATAAAGAATGAGATTACTTAACGAGGATGCCTGAAAATAACCCCTGGTGATTAGAACTCACAGCTACACAGACAAAACCTACCTAAGTGGGTTTGGAACCCTTGATTTGACATTGCTTTCTTGATTAATACATCTCGTGGGAAGATAGTTCGTGAACAAGATTTGGTTGTAGCTATAGGCGAAAAATAGATATCAGGAGCAGCAATAGATGTGTTTGAGCCAGAACCCCCATATAAGAATAATCCTTTATATGACTTTGACAATGTAATTTTGTCACCGCATCTGGCTGGAGTTACACCAGAAGCTGCTATAGCTGCTACACTTTCCGNTAGCTAATCAAATACTGCAAGGGGAGCATCCAGTTTTGGAAGATTTACCATTTATGGGAAAATGTAAAGGGAAATAACCCTGTGCGATCGCTGACAATGAACCAAGAGAAACAAGAACGGATCAAAGCCTGCTTACAAGAATTGTCAACACTGCTGTATGAAGAAGCAGATAAAATTTTGCTGACAGACCTCGAAGGCATAGAAAAAACAGTTCGCAGTCAAGTATTAGAACTAGTCAGCCCAGAAATAGCCCTTTTTTTATCGAACAAAAAACTGGAACAAAAGTAGGTAAAACCAGAAAGATTAAAAGCCTAGTAGGGGAATTGACTCTTAAAGCCAAACAGCTACAAAGACTAGGTTTAAAAGCAAGAAGTAGGTTAAGTCCATTACTTCAAAAGTGTTGTTTGAGGCTATCAGCCAATGAATCATATCAAAAAGCAGAAATCGAGATTGAGGCATTAACAGGAGTGAAAGTTGGTCACTCAACGCAACAAAAACTAGTGCTGTCACAAGATTTTCAACTACCCGTAGCATTACAATCAGTTTCAAAAGTAAGCGTAGATGGAGGAAAAGTTCGACTTAGAGGTAAGCCGAAAGCAGGCTGTCACTGGCGAGACTATAAAACGGTTCGTCTGCAAGGGATTTACTATGGTGCGTTTTTTGATGACAACCAATCATTAATTGATTATGTCAATAGCCAGCGTCTAGTTAACCCGTTAGTCTGCTTAGGAGATGGTCATGATGGTGTATGGAATCTCGTCAAAGAGTTTGGTAAAAGTGAGAATTTTGAGCGTTGGGAAATTTTAGATTGGTATCATCTCAAGGAAAATCTCTTGCATTGTGGGTGGTTCTTTAAAGCGACTCAAAGCAGCTGAAACTCTTTTATGGCAGGGTCAAGTTGAAGAAGCCAAGGCTTTATTTCATAATTGCCGAGGCAAACAAGCTAAGAACTTCATTGCTTATCTCGAAAAACATTGCTCCCGTATTGTCAACTATAGCTATTACCAAGCTGAACAACTTTGTTCTATTGGTTCTGGTGCAGTCGAGTCTGCTATTAAACAGATTGGAGCTAGGATGAAAATTTCTGGCGCACAGTGGAATGTTGGGAGTGTCAACCAAATCCTTTCTGTTCGTTGTGCTTATCTGAATGGTTTACTTGCTATTTGAGTGTTTCTGCCAAAAGTGGATGCTCCCGCATAAATTCCTGCCTTATTCCCAGCTTTCCTTATTGTGTAATTCCGACTCTAAAAGACTCAACACTTTTTCTTCCAACACCGTCAAATAAGCACGCTTGGGCTTCCCCAACGACTCCAGAAACTTCTGCACCGACTCCTCCAGCCCACTCGAATACACCCGATTGATGCGATCGCAAATCACCTGCATCTGCTCACACTCGGCAGGTAAGTAGTTGTAAGATTTAAGGTGCTGCAAAGCAACGGTGTACTCGCCATCCCACATTCTCACGGTGCAACTAAAGTCATTCACTGCGCTGACAATTGCCCAACACCCACCCATTCCTCTGAGTTCCGGGTTGTCCTTAACTAAGATTTGGCAGACTTCACCGATTTGGTAAGTATTAGGTACTTGGGTACGCTCCATGATGCGCTGCACAACATCTTTGACGATTCTACCAGTTGGCACTTTCCCACCAGCAAGTTCTACTGCTCTTAGCCACACTTCCTGCTGTTCCTGGGGTTCAAGTTTAGTTATGGGTCGGACTTGCCCCTCTGCTGTCGGCAATTTGTGATCAATTTGATCACAAATTTCAACCAAGTTATCAAAAACAGTAGCCGCATCCATTAAAAGATAAGATTGGCGACGACTATGCCCAAAGCGATCGCGACAATAATCCTCAAACGTGCGGTGACTTGAACGGTAAAGGCGACGATCGCGCAATTCTGCCAGTGCCTTACCTGCCTCAAAAAACGCCCGTTCTACTTTCCGCTCCAGGAGTAGGCGATCGCTTTGGGCATAGTCGGTCAATTCCTCTACTTCAACAGCACTAACCGTAATTGTTGCTGTAGATGGATTTTCCTCAACAGAGATATCTTCATTTGCAGAGTTACTGAGTGATTTTGAATTTATCTCTACGGCAGAGGTGGCTTTTTTACGCCTAGAAGATGGTTTAGCCATCATTCCACCCCTTTAATTCAATAGTATTTGCTCAAAATCAATGACAAATAGATTAAGTATGTGGTGAGTTATGGCAATAATGCTCTGGGATTGAACTCGGTGGGGCATTATCATCTTCACGAGTCCTCTTGAATTTTCACAATGTCATTGACAGTTACTAACTCTCCAGACAGCACAGAGCAAATCCTTGCTAGTTTTACCAAATTATCGATATCCGCTTTTTTTAGCCTGCCATCACGGGCGACAGTCAAGGTATGTCTAGTGACTTCATTCGGGCTACCCTCAAACTGCCTATGAACTGCGTAGACAGACAAGAGGCTACCATCTTCAGTTTTGGGCCACCATTGCGAAATATCAATATATGCTTCCATCCAAACTGCTAACACGTTTTTAATGATTAACCTCCATTAACGCTTATCTGATTACAGAATAACAGCCAATCAATATACAGGCTATCAATTAACAGAATAACTGCTAATCAGTATATTGACAATCAGTTAGCAGATTAGCACAATATAACTATCACAAAAGGCAATCGCCCTTAGCCTCGGAAACTTTGGAAGCGATCGCCTTTTGAAAAACCCATACATTTGTACAGGGAATCTTAATTATGACTCACGTTATTTACACAGCACAACAGCTGCAACTGAAATCGATTGCCCGACTCAAACAAATCTACAGCGAAATCGCCTGCACAGTTGAAGTAAGCGACAAACGCTGTAAGGATTCTTGGATTAGCGCGATCGCTGATTACCAAGCAAGCAAGGTTCAGAAACTCACCTCTGCTGCTCCCGACGAGCAAGCCCTCGCCCAAGCCGAACTCGACGACTACATCGGAACCCAAGCCCAAGCCATAGCTCCCGAACTCCTCAGAATAGTCGAAATCTCGTTTGACCATCACGAATATTACGCTGATGACAAACTGGTAGCCAGCATCAGCTATGACGACAACCACTTAACCCAACGCTGGGTAGTCATGGTCAACGATAAAGGAACAAAGCAACGGCTGATTTTAGGGATTGGGCTGGTGAATAATTCTTGGTTTTACCTTGTTGAATTGGTGTCACCATCATTAATTAAGACACCAACTATATCGAATCGTTTCTCATTAGTTGGTGAGGAAAGTTTGGTGCGGGTAAATGTTTAATTCTTTCTAATCACACAACAAAAAATTATCACCCAACTAAAGTTATGTCACAAATTGAAATTGCCGAAATCATCGAACAGATAAAACAAGAGATTGAAGTTGACGCTAATGGTCAAGCGAAAGCTAGCCTTCGGGCAACTGCAAGACTGGCTGGGGTTAGTGATAAAGCTATCGGCAAAGCATTAGAGAGCGCGAACCTGGAACCCTCCAAACTGGCTCAAATGCTTATGCAACAAACCTTTGATGCCGCGAACCTAACTGAATGGAGAACCAATGGTATCCCTGATATGGCGATCGCAATCATCCTAGAGTACTACGCTTACGAAGCTGGTAGATACTGCACTAAACAAGCCAGATTGGTATGCCGTTCATTCAACACCATCGGCATTCGGGCATGGATTCAAGATAAATTGGGCTGGACTAAACCTGTCACTGACAACAAAACAGGAATGACAGAAATACAGTTACTCGCTGCTCTAGCTAAACACTTGGCAGAGCAAGAACAGCATTTACTCCAACAGCAGCAGCAACAGACCGAAATTTTGCACCGGCTAAAAGCTGTTGAAGTTGAGCAAGACAGAGTAAACACCCCATGCGGCCACAAATATAGTGTTGTCGGTTTCGCAAATCTTCAAGGTTTAGAAATATCGGTAAAAGAAGCGGGTACTAAAGGTAGAAAGGCAAGTGCATTGTGTCGGAAACAAGGCATAGAAATAGAACGCATTCATGACCCACGTTTTGGAAAAGTTGGTTTGTATCCAGAAAGCGTGTTGATTGAGGTTTTCTCTACTAGTCAAAACTAATAGCAATTGTCTTCAGAATACTTTCTTTTGTTGGAGAAAACTACCATGCAACAACTCACACTTTTCTCTGAATCAACCCCAGTTTTACCCATCACTTACTACCCCGATTTCTTAAGTCAGGAACTTGCCAACTCACTCTACCAACACTGCTTGAAACTGGAGTGGCAACAGAATCAGATCAGAATCGTGGGTAAAACAATGCCTGTCCCTCGCCTTGAGTGCATCTATGGTGATGCCGGATGTGATTACCTTTACTCGAATAGCGTATTTTTAAAACCACTATGGTGGACAGGGGAGCAATGCGAAAATGTGAGATCGGATTTTATATCTCAATTACCAGGGCTTATTCCCAATAAACCGAGGTCCAAGTTCCTTGTTTTTGCCTTTTCTAAGTAGCGAGCGCTAAAAATTTAGGTAATTTATGTTACCTATCTTTTGTACCTCACAAAATCGCATTGCTCCCG
>NZ_NOLI01000260.1:0-4853 GCF_002245975.1 Nostoc sp. 'Peltigera membranacea cyanobiont' 213
TCCCCAGTCCCCAGTCCCCAGTCCCCAGTCTTCTACCTTCCTACAGGAATATTCGATGCCTCTAGCTTTAATTGTTGAGCAGGATAATCAGTGAGAGCAAGTGATATTTTCTTGACATCATCAAGTAAAGCTGTGGGAATGCTCACTGTACCTGAAAATACTGGCCCATTTACAGGCAATTCTGTTGGTAAACCCTCTGTACTAGCACTCAGAGTTCGTCCTTTGTCATCGGTAACATCTAAAAAACTATACAGGAAACGCACGGAATCTTTACCTTTGTTCTGCATTTTCACTTTCAGTAGCAAATCACCACCAGAGTAGCGGGCGGATTGTACAGTCATGGTTACGCCCTGACTTTGGGCAGTAACAGGAAAGCCTGGTAGGGGTTTTTCTTCAACCACTTCTGGAGGCTTTTCCTCTGGCTTCTGCTTGCTGCTATTGGTTTCTTCGTCATCTTCCTCTAGCTTTTCTGATTTAGCAGCCTTGGTCTTACCGTCAATTCGCGCCTTGACAACTTTCAAAATCTCTTCCTCTTTTAATAGCACCAGCCCTCCTTGTTGGGAGCTATTTGCCTTATTACTGGCAAATTTGGTTGTGGGACGACCATCTGGTGTGGTCACGCCTTTAAGTGCTGAACTCCCTAGTTCAAACCCCAAAAAGGCGCTCACAGAACCTGCTCCCATCATCAGGATTAACAAAATCAAAGTAAGAAGTACAGTAGAATTTATTTTCATTGCTGATAAGCTATCACATAAGAATGCTGGTCTATTTAAGAATAGTGAAGCTTTTGACCTCAATCCTTAAAGGAACTTAATCAATATTAGTCTGTACTATTTCATGACTAAATTATGTAGTATAAAAATCTAGGAAGCTATTGTCCAGTATTCACACGTGGTAAATTTGTGTTATAGTTACGGAATTGGCTAAACTCAGTGCAATGAGGTATTTTCCTCACTCTAAAAATTAGTAAATGTTGACCTAAGAGTTAAAATAATTTACTCATAGGATAGCAACCCAAAACTCAACAAACGAGCGCCTTTGGCCGATTGGGGAGGCAGCGAACTCATAATTCGCCTTCAGGCTGGTTCGATTCCAGCAGGGCGCACTGAATCATCAAAAAACGCTAATAGAGGACATTGGGCATGGGGTATGGGCACTTGTACTGAATGTTGCTGATAGTGTTGGTTAGTAATTATTATCCCCTGCTCCCCACTTCCCTAATCACCAATCTTACCGAGGTGGTAAAGTTTCAAACCTGAATTCAGTTCCCACTTTGAGTTTGTTGCTATTAAAACGAGGAGACATCATCAGCGATGTGTCATAAGGATTTGGTAGATCGGGGGTGCGAATATAAGGATCGTTGCCAGCTTGCTGAGTCAGGACATCATGATATAAAGTGTTAACCAACTCAGCATCGCGGGCAATTTCATTTTCTGGGAAGGAACCACCGAAACTAGAACCAGATCCTAAAAGTGAGTCTAGCTGACGTTTAAGGCTACCATTTTCGTAGAAATTGCGATCGTGACTGAAATAAGCTCGTTCAAATACATCACTCGTAGTTTCAGTTTTGGGGGTTTCGGTTTGGGCAGATGCAACTGAGGGAAAAATAATACCAGCAGCAAGCAACACCAACAAACCACCAAAGGTTTTAAATTTTATCCGCACGTTTCTGACTCCTCAATTTTCGTTTTTGGCGAATCTTAATTTATGCTTAAGTTCAGAACTCTGATGAGTTCAACCTTTGGTGTAGCACAACTTTTAATGTTTTGTAATGACGTATCCTACTGAAACTCTTACCCACTCAGATATTTGGGCAACCACTCTTGATTTGACAAATTTGCGCCACAAGCTACTAGATTTATTTTCTCAACGGGCTTATCAAGAGGGTGATTTTGTTCTCGCTTCTGGGCTACGTAGTTCTTATTATGTCAATAAGATGCAGGTAACACTCCACCCCCAAGGAGCTTTAGCTGTTGGACGATTGTTGTTTCCTTTACTACCTGTAGATACTCAGGCTGTAGCAGGTTTAACGATGGGGGCTGACCCAATGGTGACAGCAGTGAGTATAGTTTCTGTGTATGAAAACCGACCCATACCAGCGCTGATTATTCGCAAGGAAGCCAAGGGTTATGGGACGAGAGCTTATATAGAAGGCCCCACTTTACCAGAGGGTGCAAAAGTAGTTGTTTTGGAAGATGTGGTGACAACTGGGCAATCTGCTCTGAAAGCGGTTGAGCGTCTTAAGGATGCGGGTTATACAGTCAACCAAATAATTTCACTGGTAGACCGGCAACAAGGGGGAGGTGAGTTGTACCAGTCAGCTGGGTTGAAGTTTGAAACTTTGTTTTCGATTCAGGAAGTTCAGGAACGCTACCGACAACTTGCGAATTTATGAATATCTAAAATATAGGATTTAGATTAGAGACTAAAACATATACTCGTGTAATCTAGAGCCAAAAACCCCCGCATTGGGGGGTTTTGCGTTCAAGCCAGCAGCGGGATTTGAACTCGCGACCTTCCGATTACAAGTCGGATGCACTACCACTGTGCTATGCTGGCAAATTTTACGTTTACTTTCAAATAGCAACCACAATTTCTTATTGTACCATAATCAATTTATTTGTCTAGCTGTAATTCCTAAAAAATATCTTCTTCTTCAGAAATAAGGTTAAAAGACAGATTAGTTAGTGTTGCAATTGTGATGAAACACAAACAAATCAGCGATCGCAATCACTTCAAAAGCTAACTAAAATCTTAGGCTGGACGCAAAAATATCTCTTCAATTCTCAAACTGTATTTTCTTAGCACGGCTGAATAAAGGAACGGAAATATATAATTATTTTTTACAGTTTATAAGCATGGCAGCATTGCTCGGACGAGATTTATTAAGTCTAGCGGACATCAGTCCTACCGAAGTTCAAGAACTCCTGGAATTGGCAACTCAACTGAAATCACAACAGTTGAAGTTGCAGTGTAATAAAGTTTTGGGGTTGTTGTTCTCCAAAGCTTCAACTCGCACGCGGGTAAGCTTTACTGTGGCGATGTACCAACTGGGTGGACAGGTAATCGATCTCAACCCTAATGTTACTCAAGTTAGTCGCGGGGAACCTTTACAGGATACAGCGCGGGTATTGGATCGATATCTGGATATTTTGGCAATTCGCACTTTTGCCCAGCAGGATTTGGAAACTTTTGCTCGCTATGCCAAGATTCCGGTGATTAATGCGCTTACTGATGCAGAACATCCTTGTCAGGTATTGGCGGATTTATTGACGGTTCAAGAAAGCTTTAACACCCTTGCTGGGTTAACTTTAACCTACGTGGGCGATGGGAATAATATGGCTAATTCTCTGATGTTGGGTTGTGCATTGGTGGGAATGAATGTCAGAATAGCTACCCCTAGCGGATATGAGCCAGATTCTCAGATTGTAGAACAAGCAAGAGCGATCGCTAATAATAAAACGGAAGTCCTCGTCACTCACGATCCAGAATTAGCAGCTAAGGGTTCTGCTGTACTTTATACTGATGTTTGGGCGAGTATGGGGCAAGAAGCAGAAGCAGATAACCGGATGCCAATTTTTCAGCCTTACCAAATTTCGGAACAACTATTAAGTCTTGCCGATCCAGAGGCAATTGTTTTACACTGCTTACCAGCCCATCGTGGTGAAGAAATTACTGAGGCAGTTATTGAAGGTTCTCAATCAAAAGTTTGGGAACAGGCAGAAAATCGCCTCCACGCGCAGAAAGCTTTGCTTGCGAGTATTTTAGGGGCAGAATGAAAGAAGAGAGACGCGATTCATCGCGTCTGTACAAGAGTTTGGAGTAGAGACGCGATTTATCGCGTTTGTGCAAAAGTTAGGAGTCAAAATAGCTAGTGTGCAATTGGCTCCTAACTACTTGCTAGTAAAAAATCCGAAATAAATGGGTAAAAGAAAAGAGAATATTCTTACTTTTGCCTTTCATATTTTTACTTTTCTCTTGTTATGGGGAGTTTTTTGTAGTACTAATGTTCTAGAGACATTAATAATTACTTCCCGCAAATTTATGGAACGTCTAACAGAAGCTCAACAAGAACTTTACGAATGGTTGGCAGAATATATCAGAACGCACCAGCATTCGCCTTCAATTAGGCAAATGATGCAAGCGATGAACTTGAAGTCACCAGCACCAATTCAAAGCCGTTTAGAGCATTTACGCACAAAAAGATATATCGAATGGACTGATGGACAAGCGCGAACGATTCGGATTTTGCGTCCTGTTAAGCAAGGTGTACCAATTTTGGGCACGATCGCTGCTGGTGGTTTAATAGAACCGTTTACTGATGCTGTAGATCATTTAGACTTTTCTAATTTCGATTTACCTCCCCAAACCTATGCTTTGCGCGTAGCTGGCGATAGCATGATTGAAGATTTAATTACTGATGGCGATGTGGTATTTCTGCGTCCAGTAGCAGAACCAAATCATTTAAAAAATGGTACTATCGTTGCCGCCAGAGTTGATGGATTCGGTACAACTTTAAAACGTTTTTATCGCCAAGGCGATCGCGTTACTCTCAAACCAGCAAATCCTAAGTACAATCCCATTGAAGTCATGGCTCAACAAGTACAGGTGCAGGGTTCTCTCATTGGTGTTTGGCGTGGTTACAACTGAATTGGGAACTGGGGACTGGGGATTATAGCGAATCCTTAAGCAACTGAGGTACAGTTTAACCTCACTCCGATAAAGCTATGCTTGATCTCCCCTCTCCTTAGTAAGGAGAGGGATTGGGGGTGAGGTTTTGAGATGTACTTCACTCTTATTGGCAAATGCTATAGGAAGATTTCCTAATCCCCAATCCCCAATCCCTAATCCCC
>NZ_NOLI01000261.1:0-4832 GCF_002245975.1 Nostoc sp. 'Peltigera membranacea cyanobiont' 213
AAAAAACCAAGGTGAAAGAAGAAAGGAGGGAAGCAGGGAGAAGGGAGAAGGGGGAAGGGGAAGCAGGGGGAGACAAGGGAAGAATAATAAAATACCAATGCCCAATGCCCAATGCCCAATAACAAAATGGTGTGAGGAGTCAGTTATGAAGTATATTCCATATTTGGTTTCAGTTTTGGGGGCTAGCTTGGTTTTTAGTCTGGCGACTACGAAACCAGCACAAGCTCAAGTAGCTTATGGTAGTTATATAGGTATAGGCCCCAGTGTTGGTTTTACTGATGGTATCCAGTTCGGGGGAGTAATAGCTGGGCGCTACAAGCTTTTGGAAGCACCGCTTTCACTGCGTGCCCAAGTATTAATTGGGAATAATACAGCAGTTGTGCCAACGGTTTCTTACGATATTCCCCTTAACTGGCAAGCCGATGCCTACCTTGGTGCTGGGTTAGTCTTGGCTGGTGGTGGTGGATCTTCTCCTGTAGGCGACAAAATCAGTTTTGCTTTACAACCGGGCATCGATTATATGATCCCAAATAGCAATACTGTCCTTTTTGGTAATGCCATCATCGCTTTTGATGCCTATCGTGATAGTGGTGGTACAGCTATCTCTGTACAAGGTGGTGTTGGTTTTAGATTTTAATGGGCAAATAAAAACCCTGCTGCGATCGCTATCCCTAAGAAGCGTTAAACTTCATTGCAAATTAAGAAGTTAGTCCAAACAACATGATAATTTTTTGTCATGAAGAGAAATAGCACAGGATTAACACAGGAGAACACAGTGGCAATGGAATCAAATTTATTAACAGATGCGGGCGCAGATGAAGTGAATCAAGATTTCAGTGAATATGTCGCCAATCTGCAACTTCACATGACTCTGCAAGCTCGCAATCTTGTTCCATCCCTGAAGCAAACACTGGTAGATAGTCGTCAGCAATTACTCCATCAAAGCCAAGCCAACTTTGAAAAGCTAGTTTCTCGACAAGGGCTGTAAATATATACAAATTTTAATCAAAATTCCAATAAAATAAAGGCAGATGTTGTTGGGTTAACGTCAATGGTGTTCTCACAAGGTCTGCTTTTTCTGCTTTTTTAAGTATCAAATTACTCAAATCACACTTTTGACGCACTAGTAAATGGCAGAAAGCAGTTAATATTATTGCAGCAGTTCCTTTGAAGAGCAGTTAGTTAAGGCTAAATAGCGGCTCGAATAAAAATGACTTCATTACTTCCCAGAAACCTCAGCGTTGTTATCCGACCAGTCCAATACCGGGATCTGGACGGGATTGAGCGCATAACTCAAGAGTCATTCGCAGCCCTTACTCCCCAAGGAGCGAGTTTTGCCATCAGCCAGATGCTCATGCTGCGACGCTGGTATGGATTACTCAAGTTTTTGAGTTGGTTCCCTAACCCGCTTCAGTATCGCCTCTGTGCTTATGTTGCAGAGCAAGGGCGGATGCTTCTAGGGATGATTCAAGTATCACCCTTTAACCGAACACGCAGCACTTGGCGCATCGATCGAGTGCTGTTAGAGCGTGGTGTCGATAAACAAGGAATTGGCTCGCAACTTTTGCGTCATTGCTTTGAATCGATTTTGGAAGCTCGGACTTGGCTACTGGAAGTTAACATCAACGATATTGAGGCACTGGCACTATATCGACAAAATGGATTCCAGCGTCTGGCAGAAATGACGTATTGGGAAATTGGGCCAGAATTACTGGCTGAATTGGCACAAGCAGAGCCAGATTTACCCAACCTGTTGCCAGTGAGTAATGCTGATGCCCAGTTGCTATATCAACTAGATACGGCATCTATGCCACCTCTGGTACGTCAGGTTTTTGACAGAAATACCCGCGACTTTAAAACCAGTTTGTTTGGCGCTTTAACTGATGCTGTCAAGCAATGGCTAACTAAAACAGAAATAGTCAGTGGTTATGTATTTGAACCACAACGCAAAGCTGCGATCGGCTATTTTCAGGTGCAACTTGACCGAAAGGGCGAAGTTCCCCATACTGCAACGTTGACGGTTCATCCTGCTTACACTTGGCTGTATCCAGAATTGTTATCTCAACTAGCTCGGATTGCTCAAGATTTTCCCCAGCAAGGGTTACAATTAGCTTCCTCTGACTATCAGGCAGAGCGAGAAGAGTATTTAGAGCGAATTGGGGCAAAACGGATAGAACATACATTAGTGATGTCTCGTTCTGTGTGGCACAAGCTACGGGAGTCTAAATTCGTCTCCCTAGAAGGTATTCAGTGGACTGATATGCTGCAAGGTTTACAACCAGCACGGAAACCTATACCAGGTGGAATGTCATGGATACAACCAGGAAAGCTGCCATCCTCAGATAAACCACTGCCAATCAAGTCAGAACCGATTAACTTTCCAGTAAAAAACCCTAGTATAGAAGCATCGCCGATTACGGAATCAGTCGATGCAGAGCAGGAGAATTAGTGATATCCCAAGAGCAACCAAAACTGTTTATTTCAGCCTTGGGACTAGATTTTGGTCGCAAGCGGATTGGTGTGGCTGGGTGCGATCGCACGGGTTTAATTGCTACTGGGATAACCACAATTGAGCGCACATCTTTTGAGCAGGATGTCGAGCAAATCCGGCAAATAGTTAATGAACGCGAGGTGCAAATCCTAGTTATGGGCTTACCTTATTCAATGGATGGCTCAATAGGATTTCAGGCGCGTCAAGTTCAGAAATTTACTACAAGACTTACTAAAGCGCTGAAACTGCCTGTGGAATATGTGGATGAGCGATTAACTTCATTTCAAGCAGAGCAACTGCTGATAGCTGAGAACCGCTCCCCGTCACGCCATAAAGGTTTGATTGACCGTAAAGCAGCCGCTCTAATCCTACAACAATGGCTGGATGTTAGGCGTGCTAGTTCCCGTAGTTCAGTTGCGGCTATTGAATATTGATACCTTTTAACATGATATTCTGAAAACGATTAGCCAGCAGTTGTATCTACGTGTCAAGCTATCTCATTGACAGAATATGTCATTAATATAGTTAAGCGATTTCCAAACTTGCTGATATTTATTAAATTTTTACCTTTCGGCTATGTTTTCCCCTCCATTTCCTGAAGAAAATGATAACGCTCATACCAGTTCCATCACTTTAACCGATGACAAAGGGCGATCGCTCGAATGTTATGTAGAGCATTCCCTTGAGGTAGATGGGCAAGAATACGTTTTACTTCTTCCTGTAGACTCACCTGTAGAGATTTTTTCTTGGGAAGGTGATGATGAGGAAGAAGAAGCAGTTTTGGTAGAAGACGACAACATCATTGAGCAAATTTTTGCCACTGCCCAAGCTGTACTATCTGAGCAGAATCTGGTATTGAAGAACACAGCTTATGCTTTGACGGTTGCAGGTGATTTACCACCAGTCGAAGAATCAGAACTCTTCACCTTAGAAATTGAAGACGAAGAAGCAGATTTAGATCCAGAGCAATTACAGTTACTTGCTAGCTTCTATGATGAAGATCAGGAGTATGCAATTTATACACCCCTCGATCCCCTGTTATTTTTTGCACGGATATCAAAAACAGGTGAACCGGAATTACTCTCTCCAGAAGAGTTTCGCCAAGTGCAACCTCTGTTAGAGGAACATCTTTTTAATGAAGTAGAATAAAATTCAAAATTCAAAATGAAAATATTACATTTTGAATTTTGAATTTTCATGTTAATCAAAAACTACTTAAACCTTTTACCATATCCCGTTAAATGTGGAAGCAATGAAACATTGATACAAAATTGGGATAGTTTTTGTTGTTTAAGATTCTAAAAAAAGCATAGATTTTGCAGTGTTGGCTGCGATTATCCGACTCAAGGCTACTGCTCAAAAGCAGTAATTGTTACGATCTCCAAATTGAGCATTAGCCTTTGAAAATGATGTCGTACAGTGACAGCAGAATCTCCACCACAATCAGAATCACCACATACCACTCTACTCGCTGGCTACTGCTATGTTGCATGAACTCTAGCACTGTTTGGGCTGTTTGGGTAATTAGCTCTAGTTTGCGTTCCAAAGCATTGTGACGCTCACGGATTTCGTATTCATCTTCCAACCGGAGATATAAGTTTTCTAACTGTGGGGCTTCCCAGAGCAACTCCGGCTTATCAATAATCTCTACTCGACCTACAATCTTATGCTGAACTAACAGCGCAGTCCCAAGTTGACGCAGTAATTCCCGACTCTGCTTTCTTCCTCTGTTTTCGCGCTGGAGACTAGCTGCAAATGGTTTAATTTGACCGAATACACTCGCTAGGCTAGTTTCATAATGAGACAGCACAACACTTTTAGCAAGGATATCAGCCACTATCTGCAACCGTTCTACACTAAATTCATGCAGCAAAATTTTTCCTTCCCTAACTCTTTCACTCTCGGCAATGTTGAGATGAACTTCCACTTCTTCTGTTTCTGGGTCAGCAAAAGAGTCACTAACTTGAGAGGATAGTTTGGTCAAGAAGGCTGCCTTTTCTACAGGCTCAAGATTAAACAAGACAACTGCACCATAGTCCAGCAGCACCACACAGCCGTGTTCACCGACTGTAACCATTAGTGGCATAGTCGCCAAACAAACGTAATTCTCCAACGTCTGTAAGTGAATATCCTCACCAAGGAATAGGGCCTGCGCTCTAAATTTATCTCTGTCATTAAAAAGGAGTTTTTGCATTGTCGTTCTATTTGCTTTTCTCTCTGCCGATATTTGGGGGTAGTAGGGCGTTTATAGCGGTTCTCAGTTGAGTGAAGTACAAGAACCCCACCCCCAACCCCCTCCCCGCAAGCGAGGAGGGGGCTATGATGTAAGTCATGTGATTAA